>CAZPIM010000061.1:3144-4868 GCA_964586385.1 uncultured Anaerolineaceae bacterium | reverse complement strand
TCGGGTGGGAATTTTGACCCGAAAAAATTCACCCGTTTAATCAACCAAAGAGCAAAAAATTATAAAAAATGGGCAGAAGAGACATGTATTGAATTAAGTGAAGAGGAATTGTGGACAAAATGGATGTTACCCGATTGCCCGGAAGCGCATGTCCGCAAAAACGCTGTCCAATTTAACCAGCTATACCGCGATTCTATTAATACCAGAACCATTTTTCCCGAGACCAAAGACGTCGTCATGGCGCTCTTTCGCAAGGGATATCGGCTGGGATTGGTCAGTAACACCACCAGCAGTGTAGAGGTTCCTGAAGCGTTGAGCGCCCTTCATATTTCCGGCTGCTTTGAAACAGTAATTTTATCTGCAGTCCTGGGGAAAAGAAAACCCGACCCTTCCATTCTGCTCGAAGCAACTCGCCGCATGGATGTAAATCCGGAAAAATGCGCTTATGTCGGCGACCGCGCTGAACGGGATGTCGCTGCAGCCAGAAGAGCAGGCTTTGGCAAAACCATTATTATCTCAGATCCTGCCATCCAGGCAAACACAACCGATCCCGCGCTGATCCCGGATCATTTTATTCAGAATTTATCCGATTTACCTGCGCTTTTACCTCCTTTGGAGAAAAAACACGCAAAACCAAAATACAACGCCACATTCTCGACCATGTGGGGCATAAAATCCACCCCTACGCTGACAGATTTCTTCGATTGTTCCCAGCGCCTCGGTTTTGCCGCAGTAGAACTCAATCACATGATCAATTCAGACATGCTCCAGGGCTTCAATCCCAATGGCTATACTATAAGCAGCATTCATGAGCCTTGCCCAGCCGATGTCTCCGCCGAGAAATTAAAGCAACTGGATCATTTGATCTCTTCCACCAACGAAGAATATCGAAGAATCGGAATCGAATCAATCAAGCGCAGTATTGATATGGCGAAGCATTATGGGTCAAAAGTTGTTGTCATTCACTCTGGTCATGTTGACCCATCCAAGCAACTCGAAAATCGCATGCGCGCTATGGTCGCTTCCGGAAATTCACACACCACCGAATATTGCGATTTAAAAGAAAAACTGATCCGGTTTCGTGCCGAACAGGCACCCCCGCACTTTGAATCAGTCATAAAAAGCATCCGCGAATTATTGGACTACGCCAAACCGCACAATATCAAGCTGGGTATTGAGGTGCGTTATCATTATCTGGAAATCCCCAGCCCGGATGAATTGGAAGTCCTTTTAAGCCTGGCATCCCCGGACCAAATCGGCTTCATTTATGATGTCGGTCACGCGCAAACCCTTGATCGACTTGGTTTTTATCCACATGAAGAATGGCTCAAACGTTTTTCCACGCGCATCATCGAGACACACATCCATGATGTGATTGGTACAACCGATCATCTCGCCCCCGGTCTTGGCGAAGTTGATTTTGATATGGTTGCCCGTTATTTACCCGCCCAAGCCATCAGAACCTGTGAATTTCAGGATGTTAATACCTATGAGCAGGTCAAATCTGCATTATCTTTTCTGGCAGCCAAAGGCTGCATATCCAAGCCGCAGTGAGAGAGGAATATTTCCATGTTTTCATTAATTAAAAAACGAAAAAACAAATTCTTAAGACTAATTTCAGAGCAGGCTTCCTTAACTTTGGAAGGTCTGGAAGCGCTCAAGAAATATTTTGAGACCAACAATCCCGAATATGCAGACCTGGTCACCCGCAAAGAAAAAGAAGC
>CAZPIM010000061.1:1158-3044 GCA_964586385.1 uncultured Anaerolineaceae bacterium | reverse complement strand
GTACCGTTAACGAAATGGTGCTTTTCAAAGTAGAAGCCACCCCCTATATGCTGCGCATCGGTACCTTATTGCGTGACAGCGCCTCCGAATTATTTCAGGCTGTCGAACGCCTCGAAAAACATCCTGGTGTTGCCGGCGAACACGCCCAGCGCGCCAAAGCCCTGGAAAACCGTGTCGAAGAAATTTATCGCGAAGCCCTGGCTGACCTCTTTAATGATGTCTCGGACCTGAAAGAAATGGTCCTGATCATGAAACTGCGTGAAGTCTACCGCCATCTATCCAACGCCTCCGACCGTGGTGACGAGGCCGCCAACGTTATCGCCGATATTGTAGTGAAAATTACGTGAGGATAAACCCATGTCCGCAACTGTAATTATCGTCATTATTTTGGCATTAGGCTTCGACTTCCTGAATGGCATCCACGATTCCAGCAACATCGTCGCCACCATGATCTCTTCCCGCGCCCTCTCTCCTCGCACAGCCCTAACCATGACTGCCATGGCAGAGTTTACCGGTCCATTCATTTTTGGCGTGGCGGTTGCCAACACCATCGGTCACGAAATCGTCGAAGCTGCTACGATCAATATCTATGTCCTCATGGCAGCTTTGCTCAGCGCTATCTTTTGGAATCTATTGACCTGGTATCTAGGTTTTCCTAGTAGTTCTTCCCATGCTTTAATCGGTGGCTTCATCGGTGCTGTTTCGATCGGCGCTGGTTTTGGTGCTATAAAAATGGAAGGTCTCCAGAAAGTCCTCATAGCATTATTCACCTCTCCTATCATCGGTTTACTTGCCGGTTATATCATTCTTCGAATAATCCTTTTGTTTAGCTGGAATGCCAGTCCAAAGATCAATGCTTTTTACAAGCGCAGCCAGATTGTGACTTCATTGGCCTTAGGTCTCAGTCACGGAACGAATGACGCCCAGAAAACAATGGGCATCATTACCCTTGCACTCGTTACTGGCGGTTATCTGGAATCTTTCGCTGTTCCGGTTTGGGTAGTTTTTGCCTGTTCTATTATGATCGCACTGGGCACATCCCTGGGTGGCTGGAAATTGATCCGCACACTCGGAAGCAAATTTTATAAAATCCGCCCGATTGATGGATTTGCATCTCAAATGGCATCGGCAATAGTAATTCTGGGTGCCTCACTTGTAGGCGGTCCCGTTAGCACTACCCAGGTCGTCAGTACTGCTATAATGGGCGTTGGCGCAGCCGAACGTGTCAATAAAGTGCGCTGGAATGTTGCTTACGAAATCGGTACTGCCTGGTTATTAACCATCCCTGCCACAGCGTTGGTAGCTGCAGGTTTCTACTGGCTATTAAATTACTTTTTCGCTTAAATATCATCATCATATAAAGGAAAAATCACAATGACCCAACAACCTTACGATGTACTTTACATTGGCAATTACACCAAAGATAAAATCATCACGCCCACAGAAACCAAATATGTGGATGGCGGCGCTGTCAATTACGCTGCCCATGCGGCTGCCAAACTCGGCTCCCATGTCGCGGTCGTCACCCGCCTGGCCAAGGAAGACTCGCATGTCGTCGAATCCTTCCGCAATGCCGGTATAGATTGCTACCCGACTTTCTCCCCATCCTCCACCCTCATGACCCTGGATTACCCCACCGCCAACCCGGATCTCCGCTATCTTTCCGTCGCCGGAGTAGCCGGCGCCATCACTGCCGCTGATATAAAAGATCTTTCCGCCTCCTCCGCAGTCATTGGCTCCAGCCTGCGCGGTGAAGTTGGCCTGGACGTTATCCAAGCCCTCCATGAAAAAAAGATCATCGTCGCAGCCGACATGCAGGGATTTGTGCGTGTTCTGCGCGGTAAAGAACTGAAATACGAACCCTGGCCGGAGATGGAACAAACCCT
>CAZPIM010000061.1:0-1058 GCA_964586385.1 uncultured Anaerolineaceae bacterium | reverse complement strand
GTCACCAGCATGAAGATGGAACGATTGGGACCCTTCAACCGCACCATCCCGGAAGTGGAAGACTTTATCGCCACCCATTACAACCATGCTTCCGCTTGATCAACGCCACGAAGCCGTCGCTTCGACGAAAAAACAAATCATAAGCTCCTACCCGACTCTCTGGCAGGAGCTTATTTCCGCCTGGCAATCCGAAAGCCCCCTCAACCAGTGCTGGCTCATCTACGCCGCCAACTACCTCTTCCGCACCCACAACATCCGCTGGGCTATCGACCCCTTCACCATCTACACCCGCCTCAACCAACCCCCGCCCTTCGATCTGGTCGCCGACCTCCAATCCCTCAATTTTGTCCTCCTCACCCACAAACACGCCGACCACCTCGATTTGCCCCTCATCCGCTCCCTGGCTAAACACCCCATCTGCTGGGTCATCCCCGCCCCACTCCTCCCCCTCATCTCAGACTGCAACCTCGATCCCCGCTACGTCCTCGTCCCCCGCTCTCGTGAACCGCTCGAACTCCACGGCCTCCACATCACCCCCTTCGACGGCCTCCACCACCACCCCACCCCGGATGGTGTCCTGCGCGGCGTCCCCGCCATGGGCTACCACGTCCAGTGTGGCTCCCAAACCTGGCTCTTCACCGGCGATACCCGCACCCACCAACCCCAAAACCTCCCTACCTTTCCCCCGCCAAATATCGTCTTCGCCCACCTCTGGCTCGGCAAAGCCTGTGCAGATATGCCCATCCCGCCCAAGGTTGAAGATTTCTGCGACTTCTTCCTGGCACTCAACCCCCAACGCCTGGTCATCACCCACCTGCACGAGATCGGTCGCGTCCCCAATGAATTCTGGGACCTGCGCCACTACGATCTGGTCAAAGAGCGCTTCCTCCAACTCAACCCCACCCTACCCCTCAGCAACCTGCAAATAGGGCAGTCCCTCACGCTCTAAAATCGTTCCGCCGCTAACTTTATGTTATAGTTAAAGGAAGGGAGATATAGAAAAGTGACAGTCGAAAAAGCCCCACTCCAGCTTGCATCCATCCCGCGCACATCGACCC
>CAZPIM010000060.1:5877-16038 GCA_964586385.1 uncultured Anaerolineaceae bacterium | reverse complement strand
TTTCTGTATCAGAGAAAGTTGTAAAGCTACCTCTGCATTACCCATTCCGTTGCGGGTAATCAGCAAAACAGTATCTGATTGTTTCATGTCTTAACCTCCAGGTTGAAGTTTTTTCACCCAACCAAAATGGAAGTTAAGGATCAATTAATCATTTCCACCTGGTTCAGGTAAACGTTGGTGCAAAATTGCACCGCATATTTTTATTCAATAAACACGATAAGTACAAATCATACCTGTAATTATAGGGGAAAAAATAATAAAAACCGGTAATATTCGATGCGAAAAATGTCGAAAAAATTGCTACTTGACAACATTACGTAATAGTGCTATATTTACAGTAACACTGTAAATATTGGATAGGCAAGGTATGAACTCAGAAGAATTTTTGATTGGTGAATTGGCAGAAAAAGCCGGGGTTTCAGTACGAACGATCCGCTATTATGTAAGTGAAGGATTATTACCTTCCCCGGAGATCCGTGGTCGTTATACTGTGTATGATGAAGATTACCTAAACCGGATCCGGCTCATCAAGCGCTTGAAAGATGCTTTTTTACCCATTAAGGAAATTCGCCTGATGTTGGAGACCAAAACAGCATCCGAAATTGAGGAGTTTCTCAGTCATTATGAAGCGAACCGAACACCATCCAATGACGCATTAAGTTATATTGCTCGATTGATGGATGAAGAACCGGGTTCTGTTATACGGGAAAGTCGCGTGCCACCAGCACAACCGCAGATTCAAATGAATAGGAACATCGCACCAAAACAATACGAACTCATTGATGATGTGAATGGATTAGTCATTCGAAAATTTATAATCCACCCTGGTGTAGAAATTCACATCGCAGACCATATTTACCTCAAAAAGCGGGATTTGGTAATAAAAATGGTTACGACTTTTAAGGACTTATTCCGCAAGGATGAGCCCAGAAATACTTAATATGTAAAGTCTGGTTGTAATAAATATTTTTTCTAATCAATTGTTTCTTCAGGAGGTGAACAATGGGTGATCTATTAACTTTCGAATTGCATGTGGATGCAGATGTGATTGCAAATGATGTACCATCACAACGGGTATTGGAAATTGTGATTACAGCACCACCAGTTATGAATCCTGCTAAACGTCTACCTTTAAATCTCGGTTTGGTGATCGACCGCAGTGGTTCGATGAGTGGCGAAAAGTTTGAGTATGTAAAACTAGCTGCGATGCATGTCCTGGATTTTTTGCAGGATACAGATCGGGTGGCGATTGTTGCTTATGACACGGAAGTGACCCTTGTTTCAGAAAGCAAATTTGCGACCCTGGAAAATCGCGCATCCCTTAAAGCTGCTGTTAAATCCATGCGCATCGGCAGTTCAACTAATCTGAGTGGAGGTTGGCTGCTTGGATGCCAGGAAGTAGCGAAGGGATTATCCGAAGGTGGGGTAAACAGGGTTTTGCTTCTGACGGATGGTCTAGCGAATGTCGGTATTACTGACCTGGAAGAATTGGGGATGCATGCTGCGCAACTGCTTTTGAGAGGTGTGTCAACTACCACATTTGGTGTAGGCGAAGGTTTTAATGAATATCTCCTTGAGCATATGGCGAACCAGGGTGGTGGAAAATTTTATTATATTGAGTCACCACAGCGCATTCCTTTCATTTTCCAACAGGAATTTCAGGAAATGCTGGCAATCACTGCAAAAAATATTGAAGTGGCGTTGGAAATACCTGCCGGAGTTGCTGCCCAGGTATTGGGTAATTGGCGTAATGAAAACAATAACAATGTGTTACGGATCTGGTTGGGTGATTTGCCTGCTTCACAAAAACGGGAAGTGTATATAAAACTCTTGACCCCACCCGCAATTGGCCAGGATCAGCTTGTTTTGACAGCAAAATTTATTGCGAAAGACGAATCGGATGGAATCATACAACAGGAGTCTGCGATTAATTTTCGTTACGTGACACAACATGAAGTACAATCCACTCCTTTACGCCAGGACCTCATGGAACGGTTTATTACAGTTGAAATGGCTGATAAATCAACCGAAGCACTCAAATTAGAGCGGGCAGGTGAACGCGAAAAAGCGGCCCGTTTAATTGAAATGAATTTGATTTCATCTGCACCATACATGACCAAAGAATCCTCCCAGGATTATCAACAACTTTCCGAGCGTATGCGCAGGGGAATGGAAGAGCAGGATCGAAAATCCCGCCACCAGGAAGAATATTTGCGTAAACAAAGAAGGGGATAGCGGAAAGAAATCGTTTTCGTGGCTGAGGTTTCCATAGTTTTGTTATCAGAGCTTGGAAACCTCAGTTGCATTTAAATCGATGTTTTCAACCTCATCTATTTTCTGTACAATACATTTATAAAGTGTGTATGCAGGAGGAGCAATGACGACATCCATTATTCAGCAATTCCCGGAATCCTTTGAGAGTGAAAGACTTTTGATTCGGGTCCCTCATCCGGGAGATGGCACAATAATTCACGAAGCAGTTTCAGAATCCCAGGATCGTCTGGTACCCTGGTTTACCTGGGCACAGACAGTTGCCACACCGGAAAACCAGGAACAATTTGTCCGTCAGGCTTACAGCAAATATCTTTTAAATGAAGATATGATGTTGTGCCTCTTTTTAAAGGAAAATGGTAAGTTTATTGGCGGGAGCGGTTTGCATTTTCGAGGATTGACTATTCCATCATTTGAAATTGGTTATTGGATTCGCTCAGGTTATGAAGGAAAAGGATATGTGATTGAGGCAGTCAATGCGATAACAAAATTGGGATTCGAAGTTGGGCAGGCAAACCGCATTTTTATTCGATGTGATTCTCATAACACCCGATCACAATCAGTTGCTAAACGGGCTGGGTATATTTATGAGGGTACATTCCGAAATTTTGAAAGAAGGGCAAATACCGGTGAATTAACGGATATGATGTATTTTGCTTTAACCCGCGATGATTATGAAAAGTTGAAGGAAAAATGAAAACGATTGGAATGATCGGTGGCATGAGTTGGGAATCAACCCTGGATTATTACCGGTATTTAAATGAAGGCATAAAAAGCCGGTTAGGTGGCAGCCATTCTGCCCGCTGTCTCCTGTATTCAGTCGATTTTGAAGAGATTGAGCGCTATCAACATGCGGGAAAATGGGATTTGGCAACGGCAGTCATGGTGGATGCTGCGAAAAGATTGGAAAGCGGCGGCGCGGATTTTTTGATGATCTGTACAAATACCATGCATAAAATGGCGCATGAAGTGCAAAATGCGATCAAAATACCCATTTTGCATATCGTAGATGCTGCTGCCGGAGCGATAAAAGCAGCAGATCTTCAGAAGGTTGGTCTTTTGGGCACCAGATTTACCATGGAAGGAGATTTTTATCGGGGTCGATTAAAAACGCTGCATGGTTTAGATGTGATCATTCCGAATAAAGAAGAAAGAGAGATTATTCATCGTGTAATATATGATGAACTATGTCTGGGAAAGGTAGAAAACCAATCCAGGAAACAATACCAGCAAATTATCGCCAATCTATCTTCCCAGGGTGCGGAAGGCATCATTTTAGGATGCACGGAAATCGGTATGTTGATCAAACCGGAAGACAGTCCAATACCTTTATTTGATACCACATTCATCCATTCGCAATTGGCTGTGGACTATGCATTAGGCCTTGTTACAGATTCCGTATTTTTTCCTTCATAATTTTCGGAAAGGTGATAGAGATGAAAAACCAATTAAATCAGGAAGTAAAAACATGGCTAAAAAATGTTTCGGGTTTGGGCGACGAGACACTAAATCGCAAATGGGAATGGCAGGGTTACAACGAAGGGATTCGGTTTGCTTTTTTCCGGATTTTAGAGGAGTTACGTGCTCTGGTAAATAATGAAGAAATTTTTCCCAGGGAGGCGCATCGCAACGAATCCACAGTTGTGCAACAACACCTGATTCATTTTCATCAGGTTTATTGGGATTTGCGCGTTCTTTTATCCTTCATCGATGATTCATTGTTCGACAAAGAACCGGCTGAAAATGAGTGGCCATTACGTCATATCATCAGTCATTTGATTGATAATGAATGGGCTTTTTATGGCATTTTCCGTTACGGTTTTCAATTTGCTGGTACGAACCAAATTTGGACTGAAGATGCGATCCCGGATAAATTCTTTGATGAACATTTTGACACCTATGGTCAATTCTCTGATAGTCTGTTTCAGCTTGGTCTCGAGCCGTTAATGGAATTCTTTGATGAAAAACACAGAATCCTATTGGCTGATCTGGCGCAATTACCGGACTCCGAGTTGGAAAAATTGCTCGTATTTTGGGAGCCGGAGCCAAAGACTGCACGTTTTCGATTAATTCGATTTGAATCGCATTTTCGTCAACACACCATCCAGGCTGAAAAAACTTTACATATATTACTTGGACCTCCGGTTGAAGTTCAAATGCTCTTAAGAGCCTGTATGTCTGCTTATGCTGTTCTGGATGCACGTTTGAGATTCGTAAAACATGATGAAATCAATTTGAAAACGCTCTGGGAAAGTAACGTCAGACCATTTATGGATATTATCGAAAATCAAATCGGGAAATAAATCCACGGGTAGAAATATTGAATACCAAAAGTAAATGGTTTTGGATCCTGGGGTTTGGATTAGTAGCAGTCCTGATTGCCGCTTTGGTTTGGTTTTCACCATTGCGGGATTATTTTCTTGATCAGAAACTTTTAGCCGCGTGGTTATCCGGCTGGGGAAAATGGACTCCATTCATTACGATCGGATTACATATACTGCAGGTCATCTCAGCACCCATACCAGGTACAGCCATTGATGCAGTAAACGGCTTTTTGTTTGGTCCCTGGTTGGGAACTTTGTATAGCATGATCGGATTGATGCTTGGTAGTATGTTCGTAATGACTGCGGTCCGGAAATTTGGGAAACCACTTGCAGATCGACTGTATAAAAGTGAGACTTTTGAATGGTTAAATTTCCGAGTTCAACAATATGGCAGGGTTTTTATTTTTCTATTCTTTTTATTACCTTTTGTACCGGATGATGTGATTTGTATTCTGGCAGGATTAACCAATATTCCATTACTGGAATTATTTTTACTTGCAATTATTGGCAGAACGCCTGGAGTTTTCATTGCGAATTGGCTTGGGTCTCAGGCAGGTGAATTGACATCCCTGCATTGGATCATAATTGCCATATTTGCGGTTTTGGCCATTTTCTTTTTTTGGCGCTATCAGGAATTAATTTCCCGGAAAATCATCCAATTTAATACCAGAATATCAGCCTGGTTTATCAAAAAGACTTAATTGGCTTTGTTCGTTTAGGGTTGTTGGAATTTGTTTTAAATCGATGAATGAGAATCGATATGGGCTCAGATTTGGAAATTAACGATTTCCTTTATACAATGGACGTACGCATAATTAACCAAAGAGGGAATTCATGTCTGTGAAAGTAATCATCGGCCCGCCTGCCAGTGGAAAAACACAATGGTTGATCGACCGAATCCAACAGGAAAAACAAAAAAATGGTCTCCGCAAGATCCGGGTGATCTTACCGGAACAACGTCACAAAAAAAAATTCCAGGAGCGGTTGATCGCTGAAGGTGGCATGTTGGGGGTTTTCATAGATAGTTTTAATGCGTTTTGTAGGGATATATTATTGGAGTCGGGCAATTATTTTCCAAGCGCAAGTCTTCCACTCAAGCACCGTGTTTTGCTTGAAAGTATTCGTTCCGTCAATTCTTTTCAAGGGTTAGGAGAACTATCTTCATTAATAGATAAGTCAGGTTTTATCAGTCTTTTACATGAATTATTTCGTGATCTACAGCAGGCAGGAGTTGATCCAGGTGAAATTCAACTAAGAAATTGGAAAGAAACCAATCAGCAAATTGGTGTGATATTGGATATTTATCAGGAGTACCTGCATTCTTTGGAGAAAACAGGATGGTTGGATGAAAATTATCTCATTCCTTACGCCAACAAGTTTCTTGCAGAAAACGCGAATGTGGTCGCAAAAGATAACCTGGTGATAATCGATGCATTTGAGCGTTTTACACCACCACAATTAACATTTATCTCCTGGCTGGATCAGCAATCAGTACCGATTTACATTTCACTCCCTTTGGAATTGGATACAAATCGATTGGTGTTCCGCAGAGCAGAAACCACATTTGCAGAATTATCTACTCTTTTCCCTGACCTGGAAATTATCAATTGCAGTGGCAACAGCTTCATTCCCATACCAATCGCAGAACTGGCAGATAATTTTTATCAAACGCAATTTAAACCGGTTGATCCCGGAAATTCGATTCAGCTTCTTGAAGTTCAATCTCCCTTACAAGAAGTGCGGGAGAGTCTACGCTGGTTTAAAAAGAAAATTTTCGAGAGTTCCCTTCATTCGGAGGCACAAGAGGCGATTAAAATGTCTGATTGTGCTTTAGTGATACCGAATGCAGACATTTATCAGCCACTTATTCGCACGGTTGCTGAAGAATTTGGCGTATCTGTATATTTTAATCAATCTGATCGGCTCGGGAATCACCCGGCTATCAAGGTATTAATCGATCTGCTGAATTTGCATTCGCAGAATTACCCTAGAAGAATGTTGATTGATATCATTCGCAGCCCGTACTTTGATTTGAGCTCATTGGGTTTTTCCGCTGGCGATGCAATAACGCTCGAAATGGTAAGCCGTTTCGGAGTCATTGTTTCCTCTCTGGAAAAGTGGCAGCAGGTCCTGGATTTTCTTACCATTAACCGAACAAATCAAAATCGAATGGAAGATCAGGATGAAGCCGAACCATTAAACTTCAATTTGCCGTTTGGAGATGAAGCCAAGAGGCTTCTGGAAGCCATTCAGCAGTTGTCGATGATCATTCTTCCAACTAAAAACGTCCAACAGCTCAGTGAATGGTTGGATTGGTTTGAATTTCTTCTCGAAAAATTGAATTGGAAAGCACGCGTGAGTGAGTCCAATCAAGAAACCATTGTCACTGACCTAATCAA
Organism: uncultured Anaerolineaceae bacterium; assembly: GCA_964586385.1. Lineage (GTDB taxonomy): Bacteria > Chloroflexota > Anaerolineae > Anaerolineales > Anaerolineaceae > UBA6170. Next base: position 9,044 of record CAZPIM010000060.1, on the reverse strand, counting down.
AACAATAACTGGCTTACGAGTTTCGGAAGTTGAAATTGGACAATCGATATTAAGTTATACAGAATTTGTTTCCGACCTGATCGGGCTTTTCCAAATCAGTACTGCGACCAATGATTCTTTTTCGGGTGACGCTATTCAGGTTTTACGTGTACCGGATATGCGTGGGCACCGATTTGGTTATGTGGCTGCTCTTGGTTTAGCGGAAGGAAGTTTACCCACTGTTGAAAAGGCGGATCCTTTTTTGACAGAAGAGTTTCGTGAGCAATTTGGTTTGGAATTGCGCTTGGATCAAAATCAAATCGGTCAGTTTTTTCAATTATTAACCCGTGCCGATCATGAAATCTTCTTAACCAGACCATACTTAACAGCCAAAGGCGAAGGATTGGAAGCCTCGCCTTATTGGAATGCAATCGTGGAAATTACCGGAAAAGATTGTATCAGAACAATCCGACCCTCCGAACAACGCCAATTGATTGATGCCGCCTCTTTAACGGAATTACTGTTTTGGGCTGGTCAAAATTCCTACGATGTATCGAAACTGGAGGATGAACAAATCCAATTAACCTGGTCAGGTTTAGTCCAACAAAAACAGGTTCTCGAAAGCCGGCGAAAAAGAATGCCGGACGACAAGTTTGATGGTCTATTAAATGAATTGATCCATCCTTTAATCTATTTGATTCATCCGGAAAATGTATGGAGTGCTTCCCGGCTGGAAACTTACATAGCCTGCCCGATGCGATTTTGGGTCAATTATGCCCTTAATATTAAAGAACAAACTATTCCGGAGTTAGGTTTACAATCCTGGCAAATCGGTAGTATTTTACATACCATTCTTGAAAAAGTATATAAACGTGCAGAAAATCCTGCCGAAATTGATTCTGTGTTGGCAATATTGGATACAGTTGCTGAAGAAGAGTTCCAGGCAGCTTTAGAGCTGTATCATTTTGAAAAAGATATCCTTTGGGAACAACAACAGCGCGAATGGGTTAAGAACCTGGCTGTGGCGATTCAGGAATTGGGGGCTGAGGATTGGATTCCGTTAGCACAGGAACAAAAATTTGGTTTAGAAAATCAGGCAAGCCTAAAAATTCAACTTTCCAATGGCAGGATTTTACAATTACATGGAGTGATCGACCGGGTTGATATCAATGAACAGGGTCAAATTCGTGTGATCGATTATAAAACCGGCAGTGGTCACCTTGCCAAAGACGATTTAATCAATGGTACACGTTTGCAACTCCCGCTATATGCATTGGCAGCCAGAGACGCATTAAATTTTGGGCAGCCGGCAGAAGGTTTTTATTGGGCGCTGATGGCTCAGAAAAAAAGTGCATTGCAATTAAGTCGATTCGAATTTGATGATTTTATCGGTGTGGAAGGAGCTTTTCAGGTGTTAACACAACATCTAGAAAATGCAATGGATGGAATCACCCGGGCGGATTTTCACCCGAAAAGACCATTGGGTGGTTGCCCGGATTATTGCTCAGCCCGACTCTGGTGCTGGCGTTATAACCCGGAAGGATGGCAGTCATGAACCGGGACGCCATCTTCTCAGTTTTAGGAAAACAGGGTCTTACGGACATTCAATTCGATGTTGCCAGTGAACGGGACCGTGATGTTGCTGTTACTGCTGGTGCCGGGTCTGGGAAAACACGCACATTGGTTGCACGCTATTTGAGTTTACTGGCAGAAGGTTACACCCCGGAGTCGGTTGTCGCAATTACTTTTACAGAAAAAGCTGCACGTGAAATGCGCGCCAGAGTACGCACCGAATTGCATAAACAGGTTTTGCAATCCGAGACGAAAGAAGAAAAGATTTTTTGGCAAACCCTTGAACAACGTATGGACTCTGCCAGAATCAGTACCATTCACAGCCTCTGTGCAGAAATTCTCAGGTCACATCCAGCAGAGGCAGGAATTGATCCAAAATTTCAGGTCATGGAGGAAGGCTTAACAGCAGTTGAGCGATTGAAAGCAATTGAAACATCTTTAAGTGAAGCAATCAACGACCCGCTCTTAGCAGAATTATTTTTCATGTTTCGCTCCAGGACACTGGAAAAAATGTTAATTCAAATGCTTGCCAGACGCCTGGACTTATTGGAGTGGGTCAACACAGCGGATAACCAGGGAATGCACATCTTGTGGCAGGCGCTGTTATCTTTTCTTCAGAATTCCGATTGTGAAGATCTTATCGGGGAAATTTTGCAATTCGATACGAATTTCCTCCAAAGTGATACAACTGAAAAGGGATTGGATCAGGTCGTCAATTTTCAGCGTGCATGGTATGAACTGGAGAACGCCCACCAGTTGGAGGATTTATTCGGTGTTTTGCAAATTTTATCCTCCATCCGTAAAACGACGCTGGGTCGAATTCTCGGTGCAAAAGATAGCCAAAGTAAGGAAGCTTTACAATCCTGGCGTGACCTTTACGACAAAATGATGAAATCCTGGCTGGGTGCAGATCCGGTTCAGCAGGAATTGGAAGAGATCTACCTTAAAAATTTACCGTTTTTGAAGCGTTTATATATCCGCACAGAACAAATCTATCTGAATGGTTTACGCAGCCAACAAAGCCTGGATTTTGATGATCTTGAACAAATCACAGTGCAATTACTGGGAAATGAAAAGATTCGTGCTGTGTGGCAGCAAAAAATTAACGCTGTGTTGGTGGATGAATTTCAGGATACCAACCTGCGTCAACGGAACATTGTCGAAAGTCTGGTTGGAAATGTGCGGGGAAAATTATTTGTTGTTGGTGATGCGCGCCAATCGATTTATCGTTTTCGTGGAGCTGATGTTTCAGTTTTCCAATCTGTACAGAGGGCAATTGCGGCAAACGGAGGGCTGGTGTGCAATATGGATCAGACATTCCGCACACATAAATCTTTGTTATCTGCAATGGATCATCTGCTTTCTGTTCAAATGGGTACACAGCAGGATCCCGGGCGGCCGTTCTTTGTGCCTTTCAGCAGCATGGACCCCTTAAGAGCTGCAACAGATTATCCGGTAAGGTCTCCATTTTTGCGGATCATGGTCGGGTCAGGCAAAGATTCAGAACAGGGCAGGGATATCGCAGCCAATCAAATGGCAGCATACCTGTTAAAGATGAAACAAAGTGGAGAAATTCAAAATTGGCAGGACGTTGCTTTACTCTTTCGGGCTGCGAG
>CAZPIM010000060.1:0-5777 GCA_964586385.1 uncultured Anaerolineaceae bacterium | reverse complement strand
TAAATCATTGGCTTTGGCATTGAATCAAGACCTGTCATTGCTCTCATCTAATGACCAGGATGCAGCGTCCCGAGCTCGACAATTATTATCGACACTGGCTGATCTTGTTGGGAGAAAACCGGTTTCGGAAGTTCTGCAAAAATTAGTCAACCTGACCAATTATCGAGCGATTCTTGCAGGTTATGAAGACCGAAGCTGGCGGAATGTAGACAAACTACTTTTGGATAGTGCAGGCACATCATTTACCAGTATTTCCGCTTACCTTGAATTCATTCAACAAACCCGCGCTGCAGGTGCACGGGAGGGGGAAGCGCCGGGAGAAGCTGAACAGATGGTTCAATTGATGACCATTCACAAAGCAAAAGGATTGGAATTTCCCTGGGTAATTCTAGCCGATGCCGGGAGAAAATCAATCAACAGAAATGACCATTTTCTGCATGTGGCCGGTGAAGGTACTGGTTTTCATCCGGATGGTCTGGAGTATAAGCCACTTTTGTGGCGCTGGCTGGTAAAGCTAGACCAGGAGCGGGACGAAGCTGAAAACAAGCGACTCCTGTACGTTGCGCTTACACGCGTCCAAAACAAACTGCTGATAAGTGGACATGCCTCGATAAAAAAGGATCGCGTGATTGTCTCAGGATGGCTGGAAAGTATACTGGACCAGTACGATATCGATTTGCTCGCATTCAACCCGGAGAATCCGTCAAAAACAATTGAAATTTCACCTGAAGTGCAAATTGAGGTAGAAGCCAGCACAATACCTGTTACTTTTGCAGCAAAAACAGACAACAGAAGTGTCGTTGAACAAACTCTCGTTGGGTTGATCAAGCCTTTAAAAAGTGATGATACGGTAAAAATATCAAAAATTCAGGAATTCCAACACAACAAGTTGCAACCTACAGTCGGTAAACTACTACATCTGGCGCTGCAAATTTGGCAATTTTCTCAAACAGAAGGCGAGAAAACAATCCTTTACAGGGCAGCAATGCAAAATGGTTTAACAGATTCAACGCTTAGGGAAGAAGCCGTCAAAACCGCGACTAAATATTTACAACGCCTGCGTGCGCACCCGATATTTGTGGAAATCGATCAGGCCATGGAACGATACCATGAACTGCCTTATGCCATGGTGACTGAAAACGAAAATGAGATCGGACGTCTCGATGTTTTGTTTCGAACGAATGAGGGATGGCAAATAATTGATTTTAAATCGGACAAATTGACCGATCTCAGAGAAATTCAACCGGAAAAAATGGCGCAATATCGGGAACAAATCTATCGTTACATACATGCAGTCCATGAACAGCTTGGAGAAAAACCGCGTGCCCGGATTTGTTTTTTGGATATAAATGGAAAAATCGAATTAGAAGAAGTGGAGTTTCCGAAATAATCTAGAAATCTTTCCGAAAGATGAGGATTTCTTTTTTTACTTCGAAACCAAGAGATTGATATAACCGGAAGGCAGTATCACGGTAACCATCTGTTTCGACATTAATTTTATGGATACCATAATCAATCAACCGATCCAACATGGCGGCTAAAATGACACGACCTAATGCAAGGTGTCGAAAATCCGGATGACAACCCAATGGTTCGATCTGAGCGATGCGATTTTGTGGGTCAAATTCATTGATCCAGGCGATACAAAAAGCACCTAAACGCCCATCCGGAGCTTCAATGACCAGGTCAAAGTCAGACACATAAGCAGATTGCCGGGTTGTTTTTAAACGCCAGGGTATGGTCATATTCTTCGTTTCAAAAGTCTCCTGGTGTAAGTTCACATAAGAAGGCACTTCATTCTCTCCTCGGAGAGGACGAATTGTGAACCCGGATGGCAGCGGGTATTTTTTTGAGAGAGCGGTGGAGTTTCTTTCCATCCATACTTTTGACCATGCATTTTCATCCAGAAAGGACTGACAAACATATCCGGCTTTTTCCAGCACGCGAATAAAATTGGATTGCTCAGAAAAAATTGGGACATACCAGGCAGAATGTCCATATTGACCATCAAGAATCGCACGTGCTCTTTGATCAATCCAAGTTAGAATGCGCGGAAATAAGTAACGGGCGAACTGGGGGTTGAGCACCAGGTCAACGGTCCAAAATGGAGTCTGCATGACAGCCCAGGCTAGTAAATTTCCATTCGCATCACACCAAAGGCAAGCGTTTTCCGGATCATCCAATGCCCAAGAGCTGAACCGGTAGGGTAAATCTGAAACGTGGAAAGAATCCTCTCTGAACCGATTGGCTAGTTCGACCATCAGAGAAAAATCGTTCGGCAAGCTGGGGATCTTTTGAGTGAATTCCATTTTTATTTTGTAAAAAGTGTTTTCCGGTCAAGTTATGGATGCAATAAAAGGGGATTCTTTGTGTTGATCTCATGGTAAGATTTATGCAGAAAAATTGCAATGAGGAGTTTTTGATTGAAATCTTTTGCCTTTTGGTTGGCGTTAATCTCTGCATTGTTATTTGGCGCTGCTACTCCAATTAGCAAACCATTATTGGAGTATCTTTCTACTTTTCAATTAGCCGGGTTACTTTATCTTGGGGCTGCAATCGGCGTATTGGTCATCATCCTGAGAAGGGAAAAACTACTTTTACCATGGAAGCTGGATGGGAAAAATAAACTTCGATTGATTGGGGCAGTCTTTTTTGGCGGCATTCTGGCGCCTTTAGCACTATTGGCAGGTTTGCGTTTAGCATTATCGGCCTCTGTTTCCATGTGGTTAAATATGGAAATGATCGCAACAGCCATTTTGGGACACTTCATCTTTAAAGATCATTTAACCCGCAAGAGTTGGCTGGCGGTCGCGGGTGTTTTTTTGGCGGCATTTATTTTGGCATTCAGTGAAGGGCTGGCAGGTTTTCAAGCAGGATTGTTAGTTTTACTGGCTTGTATGTGTTGGGGACTGGATAACCATTTAACAGCGCTCATTGATGGCATCTCACCTGCACAATCTACTTTTTGGAAAGGGATCGTGGCCGGCTCGACGAATTTATTGATCGGGTTAATTTTGGCGCCATTATCTGCACCGATTGGTATCACTTTCGGAGCCATTCTGATCGGAATTTTTTCATACGGATTGAGTATTGTGCTCTATATTACCTCTGCACAGCAAATTGGTGCTACCCGCAGCCAGTTGATTTTTTCCAGTGCTCCGTTCTGGGGCGTTTTGCTTTCCCTGCTCATTTTAGGTGAGCCACTCACATGGCAGATTGCCATAGCATTTATCATCTTATTATTCTCGATTCTTATCCTGTTTCAGGAGCAGCATGCACATTCACACGCGCATGATCCTGTAATTCATAATCATATTCATTCGCATGCGGATGATCACCACCATCATGACCATAACAAGTTACCTGAAAAAGGCTGGCATTCTCATGCCCATCAACATTTGCCATTAACTCATAGCCACCCGCATTGGCCAGATATCCATCACCGTCACGATCATGCCAGAACAAATTAATTAAAATATTTGTTTCCAAATCCGATAACCTGCACTTTTGACCAGTTTTAGAGTAGTTTTCCAAACAACTACTTGACAAATGTAATTCTCCATTGTAAACTATTTTTATCACTAAAAAAAATTTTTGCGATAAAAGAAAAGGTAACGATGGGCGAACACGAAAGAGAAGGCACCTATATTATTCGGGATTTGGAAACCCTCAGGGTAATTGCAGATCCGATTCGGAATCAGATTCTGGAAGTGTTACAGTTTACACCTCAAAATACAAAAGAAGTAGCAGATAAACTTGGTTTAGCGCCCAGTAAATTATATTATCACTTCAATATGCTTGAAAAAAATGGCTTGATCAAAGTGGTCGAAACCCGACAGGTTTCTAATTTGATTGAGAAATATTATCAGGCTGTTGCCATTTATTTTATGGTTGATTCTTCATTGCTCAATTTTGAGAGCACGGAGGGTAAAGAAAACATGTATACCCTGGTGGAATCGTCCATTGACACCACCCGGGAAGATCTCATGCGCAGTCTGCATGCGCGTTCATTACAAATTGAACAAGGTGAGGCGGGAAAAAAGCGCACTATGATGTTGACCCGCAATTTGAGTAATATGAGTGATGAGAAAGCGGAAGAGTTTATCATTCGAATGCGTGATCTGGTTGAGGAATTTATCGATGCAGATACACGTGATCCGAATGATCAGACTTTCGCAGTCACCGTCGCGATGTACCCAAGTTTTTATTTTCGTGACCTGACAAAAGAAAAATAACAGTTCTTACATAAGTTTTAATTCATAGAAGAGGATTGTTTTTATTAGGCTGTTCTTCAGCAATATTTCGTGTTCCTTAAATCAGAAAGGTTACTATGACTACGGCAATCGTCCCAAAAAATATGCGCACGTTTTCCACAATCTGGATTGGACAATTAATCTCTTTACTTGGTTCCGGATTGACCGGCTTTGCCCTGGGCGTATGGATTTATCAACAAACCGGGAAAGCAACCCCATTTGCAATTACCGTCTTGTTTGCTAATTTACCACAGGTATTGTTGGGACCTATTGTCGGTTCCGTCGCTGACCGCTATGATCGAAAGAAAATCATGCTGATTGCAGACACCGGGAATGCACTGGTTACGCTGCTTGCTTTAATTCTTCTTTTTACAAATAGCCTCCAGATTTGGAATATTTTTTTAATCGTGCTTGTTGGTTCCGTTTTCGGTGCATTTCAAGAGCCAGCTTTTGCGGCTTCGGTGGTAATGTTGGTTCCAAAGAAAGATTTGCAACGTGCAAATGGCATGGCGCAAATGAGCAATGCGCTTGGGAATTTAATTTCTCCACTGTTAGGTGGCGTTCTGTTTGGGTTGATCGGATTAAAAGGGATTATTCTGATCGATTTTATTACCTATTTCGCAGCTTTATTCACCCTCCTCATCTCAAAAATTCCAATGCCTGTGATATCCGAAGCGCTTAAGAATTCTGGTGGTTGGAAAGAAGCCATGGCCGGTTGGCATTATTTGCGGACTCATGGCGGTTTGCTTGGACTGGTTATTTTCTTCGCCGGTATTAATTTTATGCTCAACTTTGCCACGGTTTTAACCAGCCCGATGGTTCTGGCTACTTTTTCTCCGGAAGTATTGGGAACAATTATGACTGTGAGTGGGTTAGGTATGTTCCTGGGTAGTGTGTTATTGAGCGCATGGGGTGGACCCAAAAAGAATAAAATAAAAAGTATTATCGGTTTTGCTGTTTTAACGACGATTGGATTAGGTATTGCGGGCTTGCGAGCGAGTCCTTACTTTATTGGTGCAGGTTTCTTCCTGTTGTTATTCTTCGTACCGTTGGTATCCGGAACAAGCCAGGCAATTTTCCAGACCAAAGTGCCATTGGATTTACAAGGGCGTGTGTATGCCATGCGCTCGATGATCAGTCGCTCCATCATGCCGCTGGCGTTCTTAACCGCCGGACCACTGGCCGATTATATTTTTGAACCTTTAATGGCAGAGGGCGGTGCATTAGCCAACTCATGGATTGCCCGGATCATCGGCGTTGGACCTGGAAGAGGAATAGGATTGTTGTTCTTGATCAGCGCTATCGGGGGGATGATCACGATAGCAATCGTCTGGGGAAATAAAAAAGTTCGCAGAGTTGAAACAGATATTCCGGATGTGATTATGGAAGCCGGGGATTAAACGAAACGGTAAGCTCATAAAAACAGGTTTGATCTTTTCCTGTTTGTGGATGGATTGAAAGAAATCTTTCAACTCGTAAAATAACCAAATCACGGGAAACCTGGTTTTGTACTTTCAGAAAATT
>CAZPIM010000059.1:10393-16649 GCA_964586385.1 uncultured Anaerolineaceae bacterium | reverse complement strand
GGGTGAAATTCTGCATCAGATAAAAGAAAGGGGTGACGGATCAGGTCACCCCATTTGAGAGACGAATAATAGGAGGGCTATTTTGCTAAAAATGGCAAATAAAGAAAATCGATGATGGATAAATATAATGGGCCAGCAAACTCGCCAGGAACATCTGGATGGTTATCGACATAAAACCGACCAATACCCTGGACTTTTAAGTATTCGCTCGGGACTGTAAAGACCAGAGAAGTACCATCAGCATTAATTGAATCAGGAGCAAAAGAATACATTCGTCCATCAGGTGAATAAAAAATCACCAGGGTATATTCCACACTCCAGGGGTCACCAATAAAATTGGTGCCAGTAATAACGAAGGGAATATCAACACTGTTTTTGAGGATTTCATCCGGTGTGAGCGTAATCACAGTTGGAATGGTTGGAGTTGTTGGTTGTGTCTGTGCTTTACCAATTCTCCAATCACTACCTAAAAAACTGATACCGATCAACAAGCCGGAAACAATGATTGTTAAGATTACTTTCTTGTTTGTAAACAATGATGACATTTTTATAACCTCCCTGATTAAATACTTTAATTATGCAAGTGTGTGTGGGGTTGATAAAGCATTATAACATTTTGTAGAAATATAAACATAAGTGATTGGGATACCAATCTATTATTAATATACTCCAATATTGATAAATATCAATAGGAAATTGTGAAGAAATTTTCAATGCGCTTAACAGGAAATTTATTTAAAAAGTGCTGGTAAATAGAGTAGATCCGGGACACCGATGAATGATGTCCCATTAGTAATGACCAGAATATTGTTCTCGGGGTATATATCGGATAGGTCTGCAGATTCAACAGACATTTTCAGATTAAATAATTCTGATCCGGGAGTTATACCAGTGACTATAAGTGTACCAAATCCATCTCCCGCACATCGCATCGTTGAACCCGAAGCTGTTCCCAGCAAAACATCATTTGAATCAAACAAACTGATCAGAAAATTCGAAGTATGATCAGCGGAAATATTGTTTCTTATCCGAATCGTGACCAAATAATCAACCAGGATTCCATCCGGTGCAAAACGAATTGGGGATATGGATTCAATAGCAACAGGCAAAAAATCCGGTGGTTTTTGTTGAATCATGGTGGGATCAGGAATATATTGGCGGAAATTTAAACCAATATTCGTTTCCTGGGATAAATCACGGTCATAAAGCGTTCCACCAAAGGTATCAATACTTTCGTTTAGGCTGTACCAGAACCATTTTTGGACTAATCTGTTACCATCCGGAGCGTAACCTGAAACTGGATTTTTGGATGACAAGAGAAAATCAAATGTGTCACGCATATATTCGATTGTTTCCAATTCGGGAACAATATAATTTGGCATGAGGCTTCCATATTCTGTGATCCACAATGGTTTATCACCTAAACCTTGATCATGAATCCACTGCCGGAAATTGATGACTAGTTCACTAAAAAGATCGATGGAATGGGTATCATAACGATAATCCAGTTCTAACGGCTGGTGATCCTCATCCAAATCACCTAATTCAACTCCAGTAGGTAGTCCAGTTCCCCATTGACCATCAACTTCCCTTAATAGAAAGGAGTGGATTGTCCACAAGTCAAAAGTATCTGGGATTTGTGTTTCCATGCCTTCGAGAAGTCTATTCATTTCAGTTATTACACGATCCAAATAATAGATTCGGGCTGGGGATGGTTGAACGATCGGCGCAAATCCGATCGATGCCTCTGGGTCATTCGCACGGATGATTGCACTAATTTCCAAAAAACGTTGTGCATAAACTTCAGGAATCAGGTTGTCCTGTGTTTCATATTCCGTGTCCGGTTCGTTTCCAACAATCCAAATAGCTCCAGGATACGCTGCTAATTGTGCAGGCAGGTTGGCTATAGTGGTTTCATATCTCAAATCCAATACATCAGTTTCATCTCCCCAGGTTCGAATTACTTTGATTTGCTCATAATTTTGTGGTTCGAGCGGTTCCGGATTGACACTCCAATTGACATAACTATCCGCCCCCAACAAGGTCATATCGTAATCGTTGGAGAAAGGATAGGGATTATTGATGCCGAAATGACAAAATTGATCCAGGCGCGTAACGGATTCCAATTCCGTAGTTTGCATGAAAAAGGAATTTGAGAAGAGAAATGTTAAAGCAGAAAAGAAAAGAATTATTTTTTTCATTTATAAGGGATAAAAATTTATGAATTAATTAATAATTAAAAATTTATGAGCTATGGCATAAATATAACATCAATTAAATTTTTACTTTCAAAAAAATCAAACGAGCCTTCCAAACTAAAATCCGTCCAAATCAATTGGACCGGACCATCCACCAGTTTAGATCCTTCCGTTAGCTGTATTTTTAAGTCGAGCGGCAAGTTGTTCAAACCAAATTGTTTGAAGATTGTCAGATTGTAATGCATTTGACCGTCTATGAATTCAACCACCTGCGCTGGAAGATCATAGTTCAGTTCAATTTCCTGCGTAGAAAAGGTTGGTAGGACCATCAACCCGGCAGCCATTTTAAATCCAGGTAAGTCGCTTTCCATTTCCAATGGACCCTGCCATTCCTGGCCGCTAAGCAGCCATTCAGCCGGAACTGTTGTGAGCTTGACTGATGTGATTTTGCTTCCGGGGGGAATGTACAGACGCCAATAGTCCCAATAACATCGCTCCAGCATATTGGCGTAAGCGATATCTTCGCCATAGGTGGCGATGTGCTGGCATTCCACTGCTGATTGGACCGGATGAACAAATTTCATGATGAGATGGGCTTTGGGATGAACCGGATCACGCAAGTCGACTTCATATCGCATATTACGTTGAACAACCGAATCGACTTTATTGAAACCAATATTCGAATCCACCCAGTATAAAGAATCACCGGATGGCGTTGTGATATTACCTGCCATTTCTTGTTGAAGCAAAATGGATTGCATGGTTGTGTTATTAAAATAAATCAATACATGTCCGGATTTCACAAGACTTTGTGTAATTTTCGTTAATTCGACCACTTTCTTCATATCGCGGTTTTGGATGATGGTCTCAAGTATCGCTCTGCCAAGAATACTCATAAAATCTTTGCGATTACTCCACCAATCTGTCTGTTCCGCATTGCTTCCCCAACTTTCACGCATAAATTGGATCACATTGGCTTGATCCACCCAAATATTCTCACCCGGGTCGACCAGGACAGGTTCGATTGCAGCAACAACCTGGCGTACTGCTTCCTGATCAAATGCGATGACACCTTTGAAATCAATATCATTGGTTATTTTGAAAAGTTCCTGTACTTTTTGGGCAGATGTCGGAAAATCCGGCGACCAGTTGCCATCTCTGGAAAGCCATACACCGGCTAAAAGATAATCCTGCATCGGTTGCGGAGGCAAGGGATATTCTTTCGTCAGGTCGTCAAACTGGTATGAGTCATGTAAGACAAAATCAATATTAGCTAAATTCCGGATGGATAATGTGCCCATCGCAGTGATAAACCCGCCACCACCCCGTAATTCGTCATGATTGAGAGCCAATAACAGATATTGCGATGGAGAATCCAAGCCGATCAACTCCGGTAAATATGGTAACACTTCACCAGATAATTTTATTAATGGCAAGAACTTATCTATCAGCAGAAAATCATCCTGAAAGCGCAATGGCAGGGATGAAACATCCAGCGCATTTCTTTTTTCAGGAATCACGATACTATACGCATATACCTCATGAACAAATTCCCGATCCTCAAAAATGCTATTTAGTATTTGCAGGATTTCCACCTGGTTATTGACACCACTTGAAAATATAGGCGATACCTTTGTTTCCATTAGCAAAGCGTAATTGACAAGCGTGTCTAAATACGCGATTGCTGGTTGAACTTGAGCAAATGTACCCCCAAATAAATCAAGACCAGGATAAAAAAACTTCAAATTCTTTTCGAGGACGTTCAGATCCTGATCGACCCCATGGATTAAATCAAAAGCATAGGCTGGTGAGACAGAATCCAAACCACCCTGCAACATTCCTTTGATCTCCTGCCTGACCTGATAGAGGTGATAAGCATGTTTGCCAACATACACACCCCAAATGGCTGCAGCCAAAAAAACGACCAGAATGAGCGAGAGGACAATCCACTTTTTTTTCATTGGAAAACCATCAGCTCTTTTTGGGTTTTTTCCGCAGGATTAATCGGAGAAGAATAAAAAATGTTACGATAAGAAACGAGCCAAGAAAAGGAAAAAGCCAGGCAGGGGGAGATTGCTGATCCTGCGGATCTGGCTGCGCTACTTTCTGAGTTGAAATCGGATTTTTTGTTTCGCTTGCCAATGGGATGCTGGTTTCTGTTCGTGCTGTAGAAACCACTGCTGTTATCGTGTTGGTATTTGCTAGAGATCCTATAACCGGTGTTTCAGTGGCAGTCGTAACCTCCGGGCTGCTGGTTAAAGTTGCCCCCGATTGAACGATTGTTACCGCCAAAGTAGAAGTGAAAGTTGAAGTGGGAAATATCAATGTTGACTGCAGGGTGTTGATACGGGTAGCAGTTAATGATGGAATCCCGGTTGTTGTACGTGTTGAGGTTCGAGTAGGTGAAGATATGACGGTCGGTGTAATCGAAGTTGGTGTGCGGCTCGGGCCGAGGGTAGGCACTGTTTGATAATCCCAGCCACCCCAGGCAATTTGCTCAGGAGAATTGAATAAAAAAAATGCAGATATAAGGATAAAAATAAAAAAGACCGGAAATTTGTTTTTCACAGATATTCCTCCCCTCTTTATTTTACCTTAAGGAGAAAGAATCATGGCAGGATCAGCAAAAAGACCAAACGTAAGCATTACTTCCCGAACTGGCGCTGATTCTGAATCCATAGCAGACCAGGAATCCATCAGAACATCGCCAAGATGGTAATTCTCCGGTTTTTGGAGAGCGAAGACTAATTGATTTCTCAATTCAGCCTGGTACACAGCTGAAGTAAGGCTTGTTGGTGCCAAAACTGCAATTGCCCCGGCACCTTTTTTGAATAATAGCGCTTCCGTTAATGATTCCTGTTTTGGCTCAATGTAATAACCTGTTAGACAAGTCAGGTTGACGACGATCGGAATCACTCTTTGTTCAGCCATCGAATCAACATCCTTTATCGTGAATATTTTATCTTTTCCCCATGAATCAATACTTCCATGCCCAAAATAAGCCAAAAGAAAAACCGGTTCATTCAATTTTTGTTTTAATAAAAGGTTTGCATTTTCCTGATTTTTTGCAATGTTGATTGTTGTTGCAGTATAAGGTTGTTGAAACCTTCCGGCAAAGGATTTTGCATCTTCGGCAAAGTACATTTCCTGGCCATCCGATACAGCCAAGATCTGGCGATCTTTTACATCAGGCAAAGAATTTTCTGTGGTGATGACCTTTTCGACCCAGGTTTTTACCTGTTCTGCATCATTTGCAGGAATTCTACCGATTACGAGATCCGGTTTCTTGTCACCATTTATATCCATAAGAGGCATATCACTGGTTGTTTCCCCAATCAAATCACTTTGAATCCAAACGGAAGGAATGGACTCCAATGACGCTTGATAATCTTTCCGCTCATAGGTAAAGTCCCCTACCAGAAGTACGTATTTGGGGAGATTTCCAAATTTTTGATTCAACGCAATAAAATAAGATTGAAATGCCAGCGGGTCAGGGAACCCTCCTGTATAAGTATCATAGAGCTGTTGAGGGTCAACGACCTGGGTCGCCAATCCTTGCTGCTGGCGATGATTTACTAAGGGTTCAAGCGCACTTTTAAAGAGATTGGGTGTGATAACCAGCCAATCAACCGATTGTCCAGGAAAAATACTATCAGATTTAGTAAATGGGAGAATGGATGCATTATTTTGAAAAGATTTTTCGGGAATCCAATCATAGGTATTCTCTTTTTTGGATACCAATTCGAATTCTTTGCCAGTTTCGATTGACGAGACCGAAATTTCCAATTGGTTCTGCCCGTGCATGATCAGGTATCCGGAGGAATTGCTTTTTTCAAAATGAAAATTGTTGCCATTCCCGAAAATATTCATAATTCGATTTTCCAAACTTAATGGTTGTGTCTTCTGAATTTCGATCTGATCCAAGTAAATTCGCTGTGCGATTACACCCTGTGGGTTTTTTGAAGAAAGCTGTATATTCAGTGAATTTGATAAATCTTTTAGTGGAATCTCGAACTGAATTTGATGAAATCCACTGCCTTTCCATTCGAAATTACTGG
>CAZPIM010000059.1:3020-10293 GCA_964586385.1 uncultured Anaerolineaceae bacterium | reverse complement strand
GGGACGTACTCGTTTTTACTTCAATTTTTGTCGGCGTATCACTTACCGTCATTGTTTCAGATTCCAAAACTTCCAAAGTGGACGAAACAATGGGAGTGACTGTCCGGGTATCCGTGGCTGTATTGGTAAAAAACGAAAAAGGAGAGGTTTCGGTTGCCGTTGGTGATACAGTAGCAGTCTGCGATACAGTTGCCGTTGTAGTAATTTGCGGGGTCAGCGTTGTATTTGTGGATGCAGTATTTACAAGTGTGTTTGTTCTGGTTAGCGTTCTTGTTAATGTGGCTGTGGTTAAAACGCCATTTGATATAGGTCCAAAAAATTCAGAGACCGTATTCAAATCAATGGCTTCTAATTTATAAAAATAGACCCGTTCATTCTGCACAAGGTCATCGGTAAACTGATAAATAAATCCACTTACGGCTGTGCCTTCTGCCGATATAAAGTCCCCGATCTGCTCATACGTTCCACCCTCGGTATCACTTCGGAGTACAAAAAACCCTAAATTGTTAAACTCAGTTGCAGTTTCCCATTCCAATGTGATGGCGTTATTAGCAACATTAACTACTTCAAACCGCACCAGAGTCACAGCCGCATATACTGTTTGACCGACGATATTAAATAATGAAACGAAAAGGATAATCGTAAGGAGTAAAGAAACTTTAATCAAATGGTGATGTTTCATACAAGGAATACATTAGAAAAGAATCATATTTTTTTGCTTGAGTTCCTGCAAAAATTCGTTTAAATCAATTGCAGCCTGTTCTGGCTGAATTTCAAAAGTAGCGGAAATTAATTCGATCAAATCAGATAAAGATAGGATACCATCAATTTTATCCCAGATAAATGCACCAACGTGGTTAAGCACTTTTACTTTTCCTTCGTCCGGCATTACCAGTACGGCTTGGTGGTCGATCATCTGATATTGTATCGTACTATTTTTTAAGGGAATCAATGAAATTTGCATAAAATTATGGCTCCATTACAGAAAAATTATCTTAGCAAGAGGTATGAAATCTTTCCTACGCTTCGATGAATTACATCCATAAGCGTATTTTCCATGTCGAACCAGGTATTATTCTTTTGGATTTTAGTCAATTTGGCCAGTACGTCTGATCGATTGATAGGAGCATCGATGGTTCGATTTCGGTCACCTTTAGTCCAGATGAGATCCTCGCTCATTTTCACAACCCGATGGAGCAAAAAATCGGATGGACGTCGAAACAAAATTATATCCCCAATTTTTAGTGAAGAGATTTCATGTATCATAACGACTTCAATCCAGTCACCATTTTTGATAAGAGGCAACATGGAGTTACTGACAACCCGAAATCTTGCAGATCCAGTTTTTTGCAGGGTTTCCTGAATGATTAAAAGAAAATCGGAAGCCAAAGATTGATTCATTTATTTAACAAGGGTAGAAACGTAAAAAAGCGATCATTGAATAAGCGCATGGCCGGATCACCAAAAATCATGTAGGTAAACAACATTTCATCGTTATTGCCATTTGCATACACATTCAATTTTGCAGAAAGATCAGCTTCTCCAATTGTGGGATTATTCTTCCCAAAAACCTCCTGAAAGAATCCGCGCTGGAGAATATCATGACCGGAAGCATATCCAAAACCGGTTGCTGCGTACATGGCGGATGCTCCTGAAAGTGGTGCACGCACCAACTCTTCTGCCAAAGAACGGTTATCTGCTGTTCCAATATCAGGCGGGAAATACCAGAATCCATCGATACAATCCAGAGAGAAGAAGACCGGGAATTTCTCCTGGTTGTTTAAAAACCCCATATCGGAAACGTTAAAAATTCGTTCATTCGCCCAACCATTAATCGCACCATGACCGGAATAGGTATAAATTTGTGAAGGTGTTTGATTGATGTTCTGGATGAGATCATTTGTCAATTCATCACAGGCTGTTGCATTTGTACTCGTGCAATGATAATCATCCAAATAAAATTTATTGGTCGTATAGGGTGGTCTCACCATATCTGTTAAAAACGATTCCATCAAGGCTGGAAAATTACCACCACTTTCCGTGGTACAAAGCGTTCCCGAATCTTCATCGAAACAACCATCCGTCAGATAATAATTGTCGACAACAAATGAAAGAGATTTTAGCCAGTCACCCTGGCTTTGCTCGAAGGCAATGGTCTTGGCAATTGCAGCGGATAGTTCCTGTAAGGTATTGACAGCATATCGCCCGATCATAGCATCCGGAATGGGGTCGTCTCCAACCACAGCGACAAGGTCACTCAGGCTGTCGATTTCACCCTGGACAGGATCAACCCAAACAAAATTGGGAGGAAAATAATTTTCTATTTCCGTAATTTCATTTTTTAAATCCCAGTGACCATCACCCACAACCAATATATACATCGGTGGTGTTTGCCAGCTCTGAAATACCATTTTCATAAAATTCTTGACAGCAATCGGGTGCGCGATACCAAAATTGTACTGGTCGTAAATGGTCTGCAAGTCAATGATTTTAACCTGCAATCCCTGTTGTGTACGCCAATCAATCAAAGGCTGCAATGAGGGAATAAAGGCGGATGAACTAATGATCAGATAATCGAAATTGTTTTCAGCGGATGAAAAATCTTCAAATTCCACCAGTTTCATTTCGGGATTATGTATGGCGCTATCTCCGAAAACGATAAAATCTGATGATTGTGTTTGTAAATTTGAAAAAGTAAATGTGCCATTTTCCAGAACAAAATCTAGCAACGCTTGTGGGTTTAACGGCTGAGAAATATCCCAGAGTTCAAGGTTCTGATCTGTAAACCCATTGATGGTAAAGGAATTATCACCGGCAGCGACTGCTGAAAAGGCTAATTCATTGTCAACTGCCTCAAAAAGACGATGGTAGTATATATTGAACTGGTCAAAACCATAGCGATTCGAGTAATTGTTTGCTATGGTCAGATAACGGAGCTTCAATGAATTATCACCAGCTAAAAACAAACTTTGTGCAAAAGGAACGCGAATCGACTGCCATGTACGCCCGTCCCAACTAGCGGTTTGAAGCATGTGATCATTCAGAAGGATTTCAATTTGATGATCGGGATTATAAATTGGACTGAGAGTATTTGAGGTAAGCTCCAGTTGCAATTCTGCCAATAATTCCGTTTCAAAATCAATCGATGGTAATGAAAAATGCAGAGTCCGCTCAACCGTCGTAGCCCCAACAGCTATATTGCTCTCCAGGAACCAGGTTTCCTCACTGGTAAAATGCAAAGTCCACCATTTTAAGTCATGTTCAAATTCCCGCAAAGATGGGAAATTTCCAACCGGGGATGTTGAGACAGAAACCTGATGGATTTCATTCATCATTTGTGTTTCTTCCGGGGACACGGAGAGCCAATAAATGTTCTCATCCGTGTACTTCTCGATCATTTCGGCATTGAATTGTGGAGTCCAGCCATTTGCGAAGGAGATCCAAAAATCATCCTGATGCGGGTACAGACTGGCAAGATATTCACCATCCAGCTTTTGACCATAAAATAACAGGCTTTCTCCTGCTTCAAAAATCGCATCCTCGTCTGCAGATAAACGAAATGAGACAGGTCGACCCTGATTTTCCAGAAAAAAATGGTGCGGATCGGATTGGGAAAGATCGGGAGCGAGCGATATCAAATCCTCAAAACGAATTTGATATATACCATTCTCCAGCACAGAGATTTTTAAGTGCTGATTGACAAACTTTCCATCACTCACGTCTTTCGGAAGGGTTGGATTTTCCTGATTTACAGCAAATGGAAAACCACGCCAATTTCTGCCATCCTGATAATTAATCAGATTTTCTTTTAATACATCTTCAAAAATGCTATTTTGATTAGCGGTATTACTTAATGAATCATGAGTTTCCCAAATCAATTCAACTTGCATTTGCGGTGTATAGTACCAAACTTGCTTGAGACAATCCCATTGGAATGGATGGAATTGGACACGAACAACACGCTGATCCCGGATCCAAACAGGTGAATCAACAACTAGCGGTGTTTCCGGATAAACTTGTTCACAAGTAAATTCCTGCGCTATTTGTTCACCAATTTCCGACTCAAAAGCGATTGCATTCCGGGATTCTATTAATATCATTTCCCCGGGAGGATTGATGATTTGCTGGTCTGAAAAAACCGTTGTGACTTCAAAATCTCCTGTCGGAGGGATGGCCACTAAGGTTGAAAAAACAGGAATGGATGGTAAACCGTGAATATCAATCGGGAAAGAACTGGCAGAATAAAGCCTAACTCCATTTTTTACGGTTTCCCAGTCCCAAACCGGATCAGCCAATTTGAGTAAGATTTTTCCGGGGGAGGTTTGATAGATTATCTGATTTTGAACCTGGTAAGCTGCTTGCGCAACGGAAGCTTTGGTTACGATTTGCATACCAAATAAAATAATTAAGAAAATAGATGTAGTTTTTTTTAATTTCAAGGGAACCTGAAAAAAATTTTGCAATCACTCAATGGGCTAGATCAAACGGATCACCCAGACCAAGTGATTCATAATTGAGCGGATCATCCAGGTCAAGAAAATCATTTCCGTGGACACCAGAAGGACCAGCACTAACGATCAAATCAAATTCAACGATTACTTGCGGTTTATCATAAGGCAATTTCTCAAACAGCATTCATTCACTCCCTGCCCCCCGTTTGTAAAATAAAAAATCAATTACGGTAGGATAGCAATTTTCATTCCAGAATAACTTCAGTTGAAATGGTTTAATTCAAAAGACTATCAAGACCCAATGCATCAGCCAGTAAAGGGTCTAAAAGATCCTGTTCGATGCCAGATGATGGTCCAGCAGAAACAATCAAATCAAATTCAACGACAATTTCCGGTTGGTGATAAGGCAACAATGAATCATCCATGGCTATTCCTCGATGGATCGAACTATCGTTTCGAACTTTTTTTAATGGAAATAATGATAAAAAAATTTCTAAAGAAGATTATTTATTTTATATTAACTTTTTATTTTTGTGAAATGAAAACAGGATCAAATTCCAAACTGATTAATTACAGCCATCCACGTAAACGATACATGAAAATGCCGATATATTCTTTCAAAGCGATCTGTGTAGCAGATAAATCCGATGCATTTGGGAGAAGATGAACAAGGATTTCCCCGAACGTAGGATGCCACAGGTTTTGCCAGCTTTCTTCCGTCACGCCAAAATCAGCAGGTGCCGGGGTCACATTTAGACCTTGCTTTTGGAACAAAGCCAGGGATCTTGGCATATGTGAGGCAGATGTAACCAGAACAATATCCTTTACACCCATGGATTGCAGGATTTCTGCACAAAACAAAGCGTCTTCATAGGTATTACGGGACTCATTTTGTAACTGCATCACATTTTCAGGGACTCCCATTAATGTCAGCAATTGGAACATCTCCTGGGCACCGGTTGTGGTTCGAGAGCCTAACCAATCGATATTTCCACCACTCAAAATAATCTTCCCGGCTACGCCATCGCGATAAAGTTTTAACGCATAAGTTACCCGATCACCTGCGCTGCCTATCTCCGGAATCTGTCGTGGATATTGTTGCGATTCTGTACCCCCACCCAAAACGACAACGACAGAATTTGGAGAAAATTCTTCTGGTGGAAGTGATTGCCATTCCAATGATCTGGTCAGACTTCCTGCTACCCATTGATTCCCGGAAATGAAAAGGACGATGACAATCAACCAGAGCATTCGTTTTACCCATATCAGACCGGGTTGCTTCCTAAGTAACCATAGCACGAAGAGAATGATGATCCAGCAAAGACCGAGCGGATAAACAAATTGCGGGAGAAACTTTGAAAGAAAAACAAACATGGGCTTAATCCTGGAATTCTTTTTTGATGATGGTTTCCAACAATCCCTGGCAACCCAGGGTTACCAACCGGTAAACCTCGGAAAAATTACCATTATAGTAGGGATCAGGTACATCTTTGGTTGTCGATTCGGGTGCATAATCCAGCAACCTTGGTAAAGTAACACCAAAATAACGTTTTACATCCTGAACATTTTCTTCATCCATTAGAACAATATATTCGAAAGTTTTAATATCCTGATTCGTTAGTTTTTGTGATATTTTTCCCGGTAGGTTGATTTTATTTTTGGCTAGCTCTGCCATTGTTCCCCTGTGCGGGGGTTGACCCAAATGCCAGCTATCCGTCGCTGCGGATGCCACCAGAAAACGGTCTGATAAACCTTTTTGAACCAGCATATTTTTGAACACAGCCTCTGCCATTGGTGAACGACAGATATTCCCCATACAAACAAACAGGACAGAAATTTTTCTCATGATGCAGTTTATACCATGAATGACTTACTGTTCAAATAGTTATTGTGGACGATTAGCGGATTAAAAGCGTAGAGCCTGCCAATTGGCAGGCCCGGCACGATTTGGGGTATCGGCGTTTTTCCCCTACGAACTTTGTGACTCACCAGGGACTTGAACCCTGAACCCATTGATTAAGAGTCAATTGCTCTGCCAATTGAGCTAGTGAGCCGGATAGGAAAATAATTATACCAAATTTAAATTGACTGTCAATGAAGGCTCACTTCGCGGGTAAAACGGTGCATTCAAACGATTAACGAGCAGGATCTCTAGAAAAAAATTAGCCTCTTCCAACAATGACAAAAACAAGCCAGGTGCCGTACACAATCGCAATCACACCCAGGAGTAGTAATCCCCGGTTCATCCATTTCAAGGCAGTATTTCCGGGATGAAGATCCAACAATATGCTGCGGAGGCCAATTAACGAATGTGAGACTACAAAAATAAGGAAAAAGACTTCCATGACCGGGACAATCCAGGTCTGATAATATTTCACCACATCCGCATATAAAAGCAAACCACCATCAACAATTAAATGATTAATAACCAGATGAAAAATTAAGACCAGGATGATTAAAAATCCACTCAATACTTTAAAAAACCAAAAGCCGGCATTTTCCCCCATTCGAGATTTCACGTCAAAACCATCTCTCATTTCAACCTCCTAATGGGTGAACATACGAAAAGCAAAAAAGACTATGGTTATCAATGCGATGCTCATCAGTATTACAAACAATTGCTTTTGGTACTTTGACCAGATCCCAAAGCTGGTTAACCCAATTCTGATGCCATTTAACCCATGAATAAGTGCAGCTGCGACCACCAACAACTCACCGATTAAGAAAAGAGGATTTTTAACAAGTGCTATAAAACCATCGTATGCCAGTGGACCTTTGGCTAATTGACCAAGCATGATCAAATGAAGGAATAAATAGAGTGT
>CAZPIM010000059.1:0-2920 GCA_964586385.1 uncultured Anaerolineaceae bacterium | reverse complement strand
GCGCCATCTTCTGAATCGACCATGGTCAAAATACAGGCTGTCAATTCTCCGTTTTGTTGTGCACCCGCTAAAATTGCCGGGCCGATGTAGGTGGGAGAGGTCAATGCGATTGGGCAGGCGCTGATACAAAGACCACATTCGATACAATCTGCCAGGCGTAACAGATCTGCCTCAGTTTTTACCTGCCCCTTACTATCTTCCTCCTGAATGGGAAGAATCTGACGATGTCCAACGGCTTCCATATTGGCATATAAAGTGCCCATGTCGACCGACAAATCACTCAATACCGGGAAATTCCGCAGAGGTTCGACCCGAATTTTTCCACCATCTTTTGTTACAGCCCGGATTGGCGTGATGCAGGTCAGTTTTTCAACTCCGTTGACAAGCATACCGCAAGCTCCACAGGTGGAGTGATGGCAAGCATGACTGAATACCAGTGAGCGATCCTGAAATGCCCAGATACGCTCGATGCCATCCAATACATATTCATCCGGGTTGACCTCTAAGTCAAATCGTTGAAAATAGGGTTTTTGCTGCCCTTTTTGCCTTATTATTTCAAAGGTTATTTGCCATTTTTCTGACATTAAATCACCTCGTCCGGAATGGTGAAAAATTGCCGGTAAGAAAGCAAAGGAGATTCACGGGTTTCACAATTTGCTGAAATGGAGAGTTTCCGGCAGACAAGATCCGCTGTTTTTTCTGCCATTAGGCGCAAAGTGGTCGCCTTGCCACCGGTTATGGTAACAAAACCTTCCAAATTATGGCTTTCTTTGTGGTCAAAACATTTAAATGTGCGGGCAAGACTGCGCCCCTTCATCCCGGAATCAAGCAGCGGCCGGGTGGCCATGAATGCTCCCCTTTCATTTGTATCGGCAATCGCAGGTATAAGCTCGCATCCACGCTCATACATCAATTTAACCTGATCTTCCGTTACAGGAATGTAATCCAAATTGCTTGCTTCGAAGGACGTCGTACCGACCGTGATCATTTGGCGTTGGGGAACGATGATATCCCCATCACCCGGTTCGTTCAAACGATTGATGACACGCTGACACAGTCGGCGATCGTAGGTCACCATGACCCCGGGTGTAGGTTTAATCGGAATGCCGGCATCACCTGCCAGTGAAGCAACTTCTCCACACCATGCGCCGGTTGCATTCACTACCAGATCAGCAGATTTCTCTCGTGTCGTTCCTATTTTACGATCCAGATATTTGACGCCTGTAACATCCCCCAAGCCATTGAAGTTAAATCCGGTCACTTCTGCAAAAAAATTAAATTGTGCTCCAAATGATTTGGCAGTAGCTGCAAAAGCAAGCGCCAGTCGTAATGGATCAAAGGTACCATCCGGAACGAAAAAAGCTGTATGAAGCCTTTTGGTTAACTCCGGTTCCATTTTCAATGCCATCTCCGGTTTTATTTCTTCGATGGGAATATGGCAGTCCTGACAACCCTGAATAAATCGCTCCCGATAAGCCAGGTCTGACTCATCCAGACCAACGAATAAACCACCATTCGGCTCAATCACCTGGGGTGCGATTTTCCGTAAAATCATATTTTCATCAATACATTCGATGGCAGATTCCTGGTCATCTACTGCATAACGCGCCCCACTATGTAAAAGACCATGCGTACGGCCGGAGGTGCCGTTTGCAATGGGACCTCTTTCCAAGACGGTAACGAAACAACCGCGTTTCGCCAGGTCATAAGCCACTGCAACACCGGTAAATCCCGCGCCAATAACGATCACATGTGCTTTATCCATGAATCTCCCGTAACTTTGAGGTGCCTTAACAAACCACTGGAATTTTCAGATTTGAAATTTTATTATACATTTGGAACAAATTTAATTTTTACAGTCATGGAGAATGAGATTCGAAAAAATTGTTGGTTTTTATTCAACCCAATTAAACGTGCGGGTAACGGCTTTTTTCCAACCAGCAAAGATACGATTACGTTGGGTTTCTTCCATTGCGGGCTGCCAAACCATTCCCTGGCCCCAATTTGCCCGCAGTTCATTCACATCTTTCCAAAATCCAACAGCCAAACCGGCAGCATATGCAGCACCTAAAGCTGTCGTTTCTGCGACAATTGGACGAATGACCGGCACGCCCAGAATATCCGATTGAAATTGCATCAAAGTGTCGTTAAAGACCATGCCTCCATCCACTTTCAATGATTTTAAATCGACACCGGAATCTTTGTTCATTGCATCCAGAACTTCTTTTGTTTGAAAAGCAGTAGCTTCGAGGGCAGCACGGGCAATATGGCCTTTATTGATAAACCTGGTCATTCCGACTATTGTCCCACGCGCATCGCTGCGCCAATAAGGAGCAAAAAGCCCGGAAAATGCAGGGACGAAATAGATTCCGCCGCTATCACTGACTGATTTCGCCAAAGATTCCACATCGGATGATTTTTCAATCAACCCTAAATTATCCCGCAGCCATTGAACTAAAGCACCTGCAATGGCGATTGATCCTTCCAGTGCATATACTGCCGGTTGATCTCCAATTTTGTAACCCAGTGTGGTTAATAATCCATTCTTTGATTGAACGACAGCATTGCCGGTGTTTAAGAGCATAAAGCAACCTGTACCATAGGTATTTTTAGCTTCTCCTGTATCAAAACAAGTTTGACCAAATAAGGCAGCCTGCTGATCACCCAAATCACCGGCAACCGGGACCCCTGCAAAAGGTCCGGACTTTATCACACCATAGACCTGGCTGGAGGATTGAATTGCGGGTAACATGGCTCGCGGAATATCTAAAATTTGTAATATCGAATCATCCCAATTCAGGTTTTTAAGATCCATACACAAAGTGCGCGAGGCATTGGTGACATCCGTTACATGAACACCTCCTTCCGTACCTCCGGTTAAGTTCCAGATAAGCCAGGAATCCATATTACCAAAAAGCAC
>CAZPIM010000058.1:13419-16706 GCA_964586385.1 uncultured Anaerolineaceae bacterium | reverse complement strand
GGAGCAACAAATTTAATTCCTGGTCCCAATTCAACGGAAATGGCTATTCACTTAAGCTTCAGAAGAGCGGGGTGGAAAGGATTGATCCTGGGAGGAATTAGTTTTATTCTTCCTGCTGTTATTGTCGTCATTATCCTTGCTTCCCTTTATGTAAAATATAATACGCTTCCACAAATCGGGCAGTTATTATACGGGATAAAACCTGTCATCATTGCCATCATTGCGCAAGCCCTTTGGTTTTTGTCGCAAAAAGCGATTAAAAATAAAATGGATTTACTGATCATCATTCCGGTGATTTTATTATATTTCCTTGGAATCAATGAGCTAATCCTATTAGTCATTGGCGCTTTCGTAATGATGCTGGTCAAAAATGTCAGTCGATTTCATTCACTTGCCGGGGGATTGTTTTTCCTGCCATATGGTTTATGGAAATTACCTGGTCAATTAATGGAAAAAGTAGATCTGACAACGCTCTTTCTCATTTTCTTAAAAATAGGATCCATTTTATATGGAAGCGGGTATGTTTTATTGGCTTTCCTGCGGTCAGATTTTGTAATCCGCTTAGGCTGGCTTACCGACGCACAATTATTGGACGCGATCGCAATTGGGCAAATTACTCCCGGCCCGGTTTTCACCACGGCCACATTCATTGGTTACCTGCTGGGAGATTTACCGGGAGCAATTTTGGCAACCATAGGAATATTTCTGCCTTCATTTATTTTCGTAGCTTTGTCCAATCCACTCATTCCTAAAATGCGTAATTCAAAGATACTGGCAGGCATGCTCGATGGACTAAATGCTGTATCAATCGGGTTGATGGCTGCAGTTACCTGGCAATTAGGCAGCAACGCTTTGATTGATCTTTTTACTGTATTCTTAGCGATGATTTCATTATTTTTGCTAGTCAAAATGAAGATTAACCCTTCATTTTTAATAATCGCTGGTGGATTGCTTGGATTCCTTCCCAATTTATTCTGGTAATCTTTATCAAAATTTTATTTAAATTTCTCGATCCAAAACAATGGTGTTGTAAAGCATGTCTTAACAATGGTAAACTTCACTTGACAAATATGCCTGAATTAATGTATCTTAATCATTGGTTAATAACCAAATCCCTTTTCAATCCAAGCGTTACAAATACTTAAATATTGCAAATCCTGTCTTTTAATTCACTTTAATAATCGTCTTTTTACGATCTTTGCATTTCAGTTAAGAAATCATTTCATCAAAAAATTGATAAATTTTTCTAAAGGATTAAATTATGAGTTCTTCTTTTTTCTTCCCGACCAAAATTGTTGTCTCAGATGAGGCTGCCGCTGATTTATTACTCGAACTAAAGGGTGTATCCCCTGATGGTGTTTTCGTAATCACCGATCAAGGAATCATCCAGCATGGAATTGCGGATGCTTTATTGTCTTCCTTATCCGCAGCAGGATTTACTCCCACCATTTACGACCAGGTACCGGGAAATCCTAATATTCCTGACGTTAAGCTTGCATTGGATGCTGTAAAAAATAAAAACATTACCCATGTCGTCGCAATTGGTGGTGGATCAGTTTTAGATACCGCAAAAGCAGTTGGGTTATTGCTTGCTGATAAGGATCTGGATTATGAAGAAGTGCAATGGCGCAGACAACAGATCACAAAAGGTTCACTTCCTGTGATCGGCATACCCACAACTGCAGGTACCGGTAGTGAAGTAACTCATGTTGCAGTAATAGGTGACAGCAAAGGTTTTAAAATGGGTGTATTAAATCCAGCCTTGTTTCTGAAAACAGCCATCATAGATGGAAATCTCATGCTCTCACTACCTTCAAATTTAACAGCTACAACAGGTATGGATGCTCTTGTTCATTCCATCGAAGCATTCCTGAGCAAAAAATCAAATGGCACTGCTGATATATTTGCGTTAGGAGCAATCCGATCCATCGTCCGATGGTTACCTGAAGCCTTCTTAGATGGAAAAAATCTTGATGCAAGAAAAGCAATGGGACTGGCAGCTACCTGGGCAGGTATCGCTTTTGATCAATCCTCTCTGGGTTTGGTGCATGCTTTGGCGGGACCGTTATGCGGTAATTATCATCTTCACCATGGATTGGGAGTTGCTGTGTTGTTGCCTTCGACGCTGGATTTCAATTCCAGTGCAATTCCAGAAGAACGTTGGACACTCTTAAGAGAAGCTCTGATGCTTCCTCCAACTTCTAAACCAAAGGATCTTGGTGAATGGGCACACCGTTTTCTAAAATCATTGGATATGCCAACAAGACTTTCGGAATTAGGATTAACTGCAGATCGTATCCCGGTGATAGCAGAAAGCGCAACGAAAATGGCGATGATTGGATTAAATATTCGACAGGCTGGGCTGGAAGAATGTAAGCAGGTCCTCGAGGCTGGTTTATGAAAATCTTAATCATCAACCTTTCTACCGGAGAAATCCAAACGCAAGACCATAACGATCAATTGGCTGGTGGCCGTTTGCTTTCAAGTCAATTGGTAAGTAAATTTGTTGACCCAAAAATAGATCCGCTTAGCCCTGAAAATGCATTAGTATTTGCTTGCGGCTTGCTTGCAAATTTGAGAACCTCAACTGGCTCAAGGCTTTCAGTAGGATGTAAAAGCCCATTAACCAACGGAATTAAGGAAGCGAATGCCGGAGGAATGGCAGGTGATTCCATCTCCGGGTTGGGATATAAGGCAATTGTATTTCAAGGAGCATTTCCCTCAGGGCAAAAAGGCGTATGTATCATTAATGAAAACGGCGTAACGTTGAATAATGAAGATGCGGAACATTGTTGGGGTAAAGGGAATGAAGATACTGCAATGTATTTCTTAGAGAAATATGGAAGTACTAACTGTGTAATCAGTATCGGTCAAGCCGGCGAACAAGTAATGAAAGCTGCAGGAATTGCTGTTACTGATTCGGAAGGCAATCCATTTCGCCTGGCAGCTCGAGGCGGTGTCGGTGCGGTGATGGGTTCAAAAGGACTCAAGGCTGTAGTAATCCAACGTCCCGGAAAATCTTCTGCGAATATTGAAAAAGATGCCCGTTCATCGATCACAGCTTTTAACAAGCATGTCGCAACCAGTGAACGCGTTCAAGTTTTACGTGAATATGGTACAGCTTCGACCGTCATGCCTGTGCAAGTTATGGGAGGGTTGCCTGTCCGTAATTTCAGCAAAGGTCAACTCAGCGATGCGGAACCGATTGGCGGCGACTTTATGCGTAATACGATCCTGCAACGTGGTGGGAAAGGCACACCAACCCATGCCTGTATGACGGGTTGTGT
>CAZPIM010000058.1:10424-13319 GCA_964586385.1 uncultured Anaerolineaceae bacterium | reverse complement strand
TTTATATGTTTTGGACTCTAAAAAGGCAAATGGTATGACGAACGCGTTTGATGTCATTATCATTGGTGGAGGATTCCTGGGTCTTTCCACTGCATATGAATTGTCGAAGAAAGGCGTCCGAACTCTATTATTGGAAGCCGGTGATATTGGGAGTGGTACTTCTGCTTCCTGTTCAGGAAGAGCCCAGGTTTGTGAGGGTCACCTTGATTCCCTCAACATTCGTTTAATTGTGGAAGGTCTTGACCGATTCAATGGTCTGGAAGAAAAGCTTGGCAATCCGTTTGAATGGCGAAAAACAGGTATTTTTCTTATTATTCGCACAAAAGAATCGTGGGAACATTGGGAAAAACGGGCAGGAATCTTAACGCCCGCCGGAATTCCGACAGAAGTAATCGACACAAAAGCATTGCAAGCAGCTGAACCAAATATCAATACTGTCGGCCTTCTGGGAGCGGTCTATGCTCAGGAAGGCATGCTTAACCCGTTAAAATTTTCATTAGCCTATGCAGCAGCAGCAAGAAAAAATGGTGCTGTGATACAAGGTAAATCCCCAGTGATTGGTTTTTCAAAAATAAATCGTCGCGTTACAGAAGTACATACGAAAAATCAAACCTATACATGCAAACACGTCGCCATTATGGCAGGCGCGTGGGTCCCTGAGATAACACGCATGCTCAAAATTGAAATACCTATTCGCCACTCACATGCAGAAGCGATTGTCACCGAACCCATACCAAAAATGATTTTTAACAATGTTGAGATTTCCGATTTTTATGAAACGATACATGGAAAACGGCAAGCGGTCGCAATAGGTGTTCACCCGGATCTCCATGGATCAGTTGACATTACGGAAGCCGTGACGCAAACCGATTTGTTCCACAAACGTGTAAGCGCATGGGGAATTACTGCTCTCTCAAAAGAATTAATTAAACTTTACCCATTTCTAAGTAAAATAAGAGTAATGCGAAGTTGGGGTAGGCCGACCTGCTTTACACCAGATGAAGAACCAATCGTAGGATGGCTGCCGGAAGTTGATAACGTATTCGTTGCAGCAAGTCTGGTAGAAACCATCACCGCCGTTCCGCTTTTAAGTGAATGGATGGCATCCATGATTCAAGGCGAGAAACTCCCCATCTCACTAGACCAATTCTCACCTGCACGATTTCAAAATGGTTGGTCCTGGAATTAAAAATAATAGTCATCCCAGCATACGTAAATAGACACTTGACAACAGATGAAAAATATCGAAAATTGTTAAGTATAGATTAATTTAATCTGGATTTGTTTACTAACAATAAAAATTCTCCCCCATCAATAAGAAAAAGGAATAGATATGGAATTCACAGGTTACCTTGATTTCTGGTTCACCGACCGCCCTTTATTAGAACGGGTTGAACCATTTGCAAAATTAGGCGTCAAGCGTTTAGATGTATGGTGCTGGCGACTGGTAGATATGGCTGGACTTGCATCGGAATGCAAACGTCATGGAAGTATCATCAATTCAACATTTGATCACGATATGGGGTCCCTGGCAGACCCGGCAGATAATGAGAAAACCATTCGCACCTGGTCAGAAAGCCTCGAAATGGCAGAAAAATATGGGGTGGAACATCTCTTCATTTTTTCCAACCAGATCGACATTGTAAACGGGGAAGAATGGACAAAAAGAATATCCGGGAATGTGGCTTCCACAGTGCAATATGCGAATTTATTGAACCAGACGGAAAAAATCATGAAATTGGTGGAACAAACAAAAGTTGAAGTTTGGGTTGAAGCATTAAATATGTTTCCAATTCAAGGTGATGTTTTAGTCCATGATCATGAGGTCGCTGCCGATTGGGTACGCAGGATGAATCACCCCCAATTCCGATTGGCATTCGATTGTTATCATCAACAAAGAACAGCCGGGAATCTGATGTATGGCCTTGAAGCGTATTGGGGATTATATCCGACG
The DNA here is from genome assembly GCA_964586385.1 of uncultured Anaerolineaceae bacterium. GTDB lineage: Bacteria > Chloroflexota > Anaerolineae > Anaerolineales > Anaerolineaceae > UBA6170. The sequence continues at coordinate 11,365 of CAZPIM010000058.1, read as the reverse complement.
TTCCATATTGGTGATGTTCCAACCAGGCAGGAACCGGGTACCGGCGAAATTAATTTTCCGAATTTAGTTAAGAAATTAAAATCTTTGGGTTTCGACGGATTGATTGGCATGGAATTCCGACCTTCTACGACAGAAGCGGAAGCATTCGAAAAAGTAAAACAAATCTTTTTATCCTGAGAATAGCCGTTTTGGTTCGATAATTTTATTTAGTCAAATTTCTTGGTATTTTTAAGGAGCCATAAAATGGAAATTAAAGGAAAAAACGCTCTGGTTACCGGTGGTGCTATTCGCGTTGGAAAGGCAATTTCACTGGGTTTGGCTAAAGCTGGTGCAAATGTAGTGGTAAATTATTCCTCAAATTCCCTTAAGGCCATCGAGACTGTCCATGAAATTCAAGCACTTGGTGTCTCTGCTCTTGCTGTTCAGGCAAATGTTTCTGAATGGGATCAGGTTCAGGCGATGTTTGACAAAATTCATGAATCTTTCGGGAAGATTGATATTTTAGTCAATAATGCTTCCCCATTTACCAAGACACCTTTTCCTACGGATTCTATGGATGCCTGGCACCAGGTTACTGGCGTGCAAATCAATGGTGCATTTTATGTCTCCAATTTGGCTGCAAAGGATATGCTGGAAAAACAAGCCGGGGCAATTGTCAATATCATTGACCTGTCGGTTTGGGAAGCATGGCCAAACCTGACTGCCCATGCGGTTGGAAAATCAGCATTGTTAGCAATGACAAGGCAATTTGCATTGGAATTACACCCGTATGTACGGGTTAATGCCATTGCGCCTGGTCCGGTATTAGCACCACATGATTATTCAGAAGAAAAAATTCAACGCACTGCACAAAAAACTTTATTGAACCGTTGGGGAACTACCGAAGATATTTCAAAAACAGTAAATTTCTTAATCGAATCGGATTATATCAACGCTGAATC
>CAZPIM010000058.1:5203-10324 GCA_964586385.1 uncultured Anaerolineaceae bacterium | reverse complement strand
CCCAACTTATCAGGTGAAACTTGATCAAGAAAATGGTATTAAAAAATATTAAAGCAATGTTGATCGATATCGATGGGACCCTGTTTAGCGGGAAACGCGCTTTACCTGGCATGGTTGAGTTTTTTTCATTTCTCGATTCACACGCAATAAAATATTTAATCCTGACAAATAATTCAACCAAAACATCTGAATTCTATCTGGATAAAATACGCTCGCATGGTGGAGAAATAAATTTAGAAAATATTCTTACATGCTCCACTGTCACTGCCGATTATTTAAAAACGAATTTTCATGGCAATAAAATCTATGTGATTGGTGAAAATGGAATCCTAGAAGCATTAGCAAAGGAAGGATTCCAAATTATTACCGACTTTACAGAACAGGCAGATTTTGTTGTGGTTGGCGGGGATCATTATTTAACGTATGAAAAATTAAAATTCGGATGCCTTCATTTACGAAATGGGGCTAAATTGATTGGAACCAATCCAGATGTGGTTTCTCCTTCCGAAGAAGGTTTGATTCCGGAATGCGGAACGAACATCGCTGCCCTGGAAGCTTCCAGCGGGCAAAAAGCAATTGTTATCGGGAAACCGAACAGACTGATGTTTGATTGGGGTCTGAAACTTCTCGGAGTGAATGCTTCAGAAACAGCTATGATCGGAGATCGTTTGGAAACCGATATTCTTGGTGGAAAACAGGCTGGTCTTCACACGATTCTGATCGAAACCGGTGTTGATACGATTGAATCAACGATGGAAAAAAATATATATCCGGACTTGGTGGTTAAAGACTTATTTGAACTCATTTCAAAATGGAATTCTCAGTTTTAATGAAATTAGGTCAGTAGAAAGACATAAGGAAGAACCGATGGAAAAAGCAGATATTCTCATTACACAAGCCCTGATAGTGACCCAGGATTCAAACCGTACCATATTACCGGAAAGTTCTATTGTCATTATCGGCAATCGTATTCGCGCGATCGGTCCATCTTCAGAAATTGATCCACAGTTTGAAGCCAATAAAACCATCAATCTTCACGGAAAAATCGTTTTTCCTGGATTAATTAATACGCATGATCATTTATTTCAGGTGGCTACGAAGGGATTGGGCGAGGATATGGCGGTTCAGGACTGGGTTACGGTCGTGACCGCGCCAACTGCTTCCAATATCACACCGCAGGAAATGTACTATGTATGCCTGAATGGTTGTTTGGAACTCATCCATAGCGGCGTTACATCTGTAATCGATATGAATTACATGGCCTACACATTTGGTTTGCATGATGAAAATATCCATGCAATAAAAGATAGTGGTTTACGGGGCAGATACACCAGCATTATTTCAGATTACGGTCTGCAATATGGCGTGCCAGAGTCTTTAATTCGGCCGACAGATTGGTTTATTGATCAATACGAACAATTGTTAACAAAATATCCCCCCAACGAACGCATGGCGGTCTGGATCGCAGTAGGTGCACCTTGGACTGTCACCGGCGATGGTTTGGATAAATCATTAGCTCTCTCAAAACGAACAGGTACGCCGATGGTCATGCATATCGGTGAAAACTGGGTCGACAATCATTGCAGTCTGGACCGGTTTGGAATGAATTCGGTACCCTATCTTGAAAAAATTGGGTTTTTACGGCCTGAATTACTGGCAATTCATTGTGTAACGCTCAACGACGAAGATATCGCTCTTTTCGTGAAAAATGATGTACGAGTTTCTTACAATCCTGTCAGTAACATGTATTTAGGATCCGGAATTCCTCCCATGATGAAAATCCAGAAGGCCGGATTGATAATTGGATTAGGTGTAGATGGTGCTGGGAGCAATAATTCCCAGGATATGATCGAAACACTCAAAGTCTCCGCCTTATTACAAAAAGTCGCTGCCGGAGATGCTTCTGTGGTAAACGCGCAACAAATTTTGGATTGGGCAACCCTGGGTGGAGCAAAAATATTAGGGCTAGAGGATCAAATTGGTTCCATCGAAGTTGGTAAAATTGCCGATCTGTTTGCGATTGCCCCAAACTCTGCCAAAGTAGTCCCGATTCACGATCCGGTTGCTTCCCTGGTTTACTCATGTGGCCAGGAAAATGTTGAATTAACCATCGCCAATGGCGTAATTTTAATGGAAGATAAAATAATTCAACACCTGGACGAAGAAACGATCATTCGTAAATGCCAGGAAATTAGCCTGGAACTGGCAGAAAGATGTGGATCAAATTCCAAAGTGAAAAGATCCTGGAAAGGAACTGTTGCATGAGAGGATTAAAGGGAAAGGTTGCCTGCATAACTGGTGCTGCACAAGGTATTGGTCAGGAAATTTGCGTTCGTTTAGCTGAAGAAGGCTCAATGGTTTTTGCTTTGGATATTCTAAATTCAGAAAAAACCGTACAGCGATGCCTTGAAATAGGTGGAAAAGCAGAAGGCAAGTATTTTGATGTGACCAATAAGAATCTGATTCAGGAAGGTATCAACCAGATCAATGAGAAGCACCAAAGAATTGATATTTGGGTAAATAATGCCGGAATATTTGATAACACTGCCACGGTCGAATTGAGTGAAGAAAAGTGGGATCTTATCAGTGATATTAATTACAAATCAATGTTTTTGATCGCGCAAACGGTCATCCCAATCATGCAAAAAAACAAATGGGGACGCTTTATCAATCTTTCATCGATGGCTGGAAAAATGGCCTATTCGGAAGAAATCGCGTATTGTTCCACAAAAGCAGCAGTCCTTGGATTAACCCGAGCATTGGCTGTTGAATTGGGTTGCCATGGAATTACAGCAAACGCCATTTGTCCTGGTCCAATTCAAACGGATATGCTGCGAAATACTTATCAGCATCTGGCTGATTTAAATGGCGTTTCATTAGAAGAATGGAGTAATAGTATTTTAAAAACAATTCCAGTCGGACGTTTCGGTAAACCGGAAGACATTGCCGGTTTAGTCGCTTTTTTAGCTTCGGATGATGCAGCCTTTATCAATGGGCAGTCAATCAACATCGATGGTGGGCTTGTATTTTATTAGGTCGATCGAAAAATCGAAATTAAGAATTGAAAGATGTCTAAATATACCGGATTTGATGGGCAATAATCATTTTGACTTTTTAATCATTGGTGGCGGGTTTGCCGGATGTGCATTGGCGCATTATTTGGCGAAATCTCAGGCAAAAGTATTGCTCCTGGAAGCAAATTCTATTTGTAGTGGCACCTCTGCAGCTTGTGCTGGCAGAGCGCAAATTATCGAAAGTGAAACGATTGATTATTTAAAACTTGTTCACCAGGGTTTTTCCAGATTACCCGATCTTAGCAAGGAATTGAATTTAGATTTGGAGTGGGAAAACCGTGGTCATTTGACGCTCATTTTCAATGAACTCGAATGGGAACAACAAGCGGAAAAAGTTCAAATTTTATGTAATCTAGGAATACCTGCCAGGATGCTTGACCAAAACGAATTAAAATACCTGGAACCGAATATTAATGCAAAAGATTGTCTGGGTGCTGCTTTTTCTCAGGAAGGCCATTTAAATCCATTTAAATTCTGTTTTGGATTTGCAAATTCTGCCAGAAAATATGGTGCGGAGATCATTATTGATGCTCCTGTCTCTGATTTCATCATGCAAAATAATCGAATTACCGGTGTAAAGGTTGGGCTAACAACCTACTTTGCAGATACCATCATCCTTGCAACCGGAGCCTGGTCAGGTTATCTTGCGAAAAAGCTGGGTGAACCAATTCCCATTTCTCATACGCATGCTGAAGCGATAGTCAGTGAAAAACTTCCCCGAATCATCAAACATCATATTGGGGTAAGCGGATTTTATGAAGCGGTTCATGGAAGTCAACGTATTGTAACGCTTGGTTTTGGGCAACACACTTCTGGTAGTATCGTAATTTCCAATGCAATTCAACCTGAGCAGAAAATTGATTTGCAAAGTTCAAACTGGGGAATGCCAGCAATAGCAAAATCATTCCTGAAAATCCTTCCACAACTAAAGGCAATCCGAATTTTAAGAAGCTGGGCTGCTCCAAGTCCATTCTCTTTGGATCATCTCCCAATCATTGGGGAATTACCGAATCATGAAAATGTTTTTATAACCGCCGGTTTTCACTTAGCAATACCAACGATCCCCTATTTTGCTGAGAAGTTTGTCGAATCTTTATTGTCTTCCAGCCATATGGTTTCATCGTTTTTCGAACCTTTTTCTATAAACCGCTTTTCACAAAAAGAACTCAACAAAGGATAAACAATTCATGTCCAATCTGTTTGATGCCATTGTTATAGGAGCAGGATATATCGGATGTTCTGTTGCGTATCACCTGTGTGAAGCCGGGTTGAAAACAGCATTATTCGACCAGGGATCCATTGCAGCAGGAGCTTCGGCAGCGAATTATGGCAATATCCAAATTCAGGATATGGAATTATCCAAAAGTACGGATTTGACGAAAAGAGGTGTTGCCAGCTTTTCGACGCTTGAAGATGAACTTGACTGGAAGCTTGGGATTCGAAAAATTGGTGGATTGCTGCCTATTGAAAATGAAAACCAATGGAATATTCTTAATCGAAGAAAAGAAATATTAAATCAGATAGGAATTGCATCCGAAATCATCACAACAAAACAATTGAAAGAGGTTGAACCATTTTTAAATTCTAGAAATATGCTTGGCGGGTTATATCATGCCGATGAGGGGCAAATTGACCCCTTTCAGTTGATCTGGGCATTTTATTCACGAGCCAAACAAAAAGGATTGAACGCATATTTTTATACCAAAGTCATCGGGCTCGATATCGCACAAGGCAATATTCAGGGTGTAATTACCAAACAGGGGAACTTCAAAGCAAAAAACGTTGTTGTTTGTACTGGCGCTTATACGGCAAAACTCGGCCAATCCATAGGAAAAAAGTGGAATACCCATTACATTTTGGGGCAATCGATGGTTACAGAACGGGTAAATTTCAAGATGAATAACCATCTGGCTTCTGCATCATTTTATGAAGAAGGTGCAGAAGTGCCAAAAGGAACAATCATCGCCAACATGGCTATCAGTCAATCCACACATGGAAATATTTTAATTGGTGAAGCGATGTTCGAATCGAACGAATTCCCAATCAA
>CAZPIM010000058.1:0-5103 GCA_964586385.1 uncultured Anaerolineaceae bacterium | reverse complement strand
CATTACTCCCGAAAGTTCAGCGTGGCAAACCAATCCAAATTTCAGTTAATGGAAATTTGATTAATGCGTATGAAGGTGAGACCGTTGCAGTTGCATTACTTGCTGCTGGAATTTCACCTTTTCGACTCAGCCAAAAGAACAAAGAACCAAGAAGTCTCTATTGCGGAATGGGTATTTGTTATGAATGCCTTGTCACCATAAATGGGTTTCACGCGCAACGTGCCTGCATCACATTGGTTCAAGAAGGAATGTTGGTAGAAACCTGCAAAGAGGTGGAATTATGATTTCTCTTTATGAATTAGCCATCATCGGAGCCGGACCTGCAGGTATGCAAGCAGCAGTAATTGCATCTGAAAATGGGGTTAAAACGGCAATCATTGATAATTTTCCTCAGGCAGGTGGTCAATATTTTATGCAGCTTCCGGTCGTCTTTTCTTCGATTGAAGAAACTGAGACCGAAATAAAAGGTCGATTACTAATAAATAATTTTCTTTCGCAAACAATCACTAAATTTCAGGAAACCTTGGTTTGGGGAATTTTTAAAGAAGAGAATGAAGCGGATTGGTTAATTGCTTTGTATGGAGCTTCTGCCCCAAAATTTATTAAAGCAAAGAAAATCTTGCTTGCAAATGGCGCTTATGATACACCGGTCGCATTCCCGGGATGGACATTACCGGGTGTGATCACATGCGGGGCTGCATTAATTTTCTTAAAATCACAGAGGTTTTCTCCCGGAACAAAAGCGATTGTTTGTGGCACAGGACCGCTATTGTTTTCAGTCGGTGCACATTTATTGGAAGCAGGAGTTGAAGTTAAATCCATCTGTGAAACGAATCAAGTTTTACCGAAAGGACTATTGCATGCACCAACCATGCTTTCTCATCTGCATCGGGTGAAAGAAGGAGCAAAATACTTTTCAACAATCATGAAACATCATGTTCCATATAAAACCGGATGGTCTATAAAAGAAGCAAATGGGAAAGAGCATGTCGAGGAAGTTACGATAACAAAAATCGATCGCTTAGGGAGACCGATCCCGGGAAAAACCATCACCCATCAAGTGGATTTGGTAATCAGTGGTTTCAGTTTGACACCCAATACAGGACTTGCCAGAATGATCGGTTGTGAGTTCAATTACAAGGCTGATAAAGGGGGTTGGGTTCCGCTTAGGAATGAAAATATGCAATCCTCGATTAACGATGTTTATATTGTCGGAGATGGAGCCTCGATTGGCGGTGCTGAAAACGCTCAAATTGAAGGAAAAATTGCAGGCTTCGACATTGCTTTCCAGACCGGGCACATCAGTAAGGAAACAGCGCAAAGGAAAATTAAAGAATTACTACCGGAATTGAACAATCAGAAACGTTTTGGAAGGTTATATAGCGATCTTTTTACACCACAACAGGGATTAATTTCACTGGTAAACGATGAAACTATTTTATGCAGATGTGAAGAAGTAACATTTGCTGAAGTAAAAAAAGCCGTTGCTATGGGAGCAAAAACGATTGGTGAAGTTAAAATGCTCACCCGTGCAGGCATGGGAAATTGCCAGGGAAGGATGTGCGAACATTCCATCAGCAACGCCATCGTAGAAGCATTATCGTCAGAGTTTGCTTCCCACCAGTCAGTCGGTTTCAATTCTATTCGACCTCCGCTCCACCCTCTACCAGTAAATTTTCTGGCTCAAGCCCAGGAAGAGATCGATCACAAAATGGATGCGGATCCAGGTAAACAGGAATAATTAAGGCAAGGGATTAAAACAAGGAGTAATTATGACTCTTTCAAAAGAGAGAATGTTAAAAGTCTATCAAGACATGGTGCTCATTCGCCGATTTGAAGAAGTAATTGAAAAATATTCAAAGAATGGTACTATTCCCGGATTTATCCATCTCAGTATTGGGCAGGAAGCTGCACAGGCGGGGGTAATCGATGTGTTGCGAGAAACTGATTACAAGTTTCCTGACCACCGCGGTCATGGTGCCATTGTATTATCCAGTCAGCCTGATGATCGAAAGAAGATTATGGCAGAAATCTTTGGCAAGAAAACAGGAATTAATGGTGGTCGCGGCGGATCGATGCACATCAATGATCTTAAGGTCAGAAATATGGGATTCAATGGAATCCAGGGATCGACAGTTGTCACAGGTCTGGGCACAGCCTTTGCTTCGGTATATAACAAGACAGATGACGTGACTGTGGTCTTTATGGGTGATGGAACGCTCGGGGAAGGCACTTGCCATGAGAGCATGAATATGGCTGCAACATGGAAATTGCCACTGATTTATGTTTTGATTAACAACCAATACGCCATTTCAACCCCTTATTATGAATCGCACCCGCAAAAATATCTTTCAGAATGGGCAAAAGGTTATAATGTTCCATCCGAAACAATTGATGGCAATGATATCGAAGTCGTCATTCAATCAACGCAAAAAGCTGTGGAGCATGCCAGAAGTGGTCATGGTCCGACATTATTGGAAATGATGACCTATCGCTGGCAGGGACATTTTTCCGGAGATCCGGCGGCTTATCGCCCGGATGGAGAACTGGAAAAGTGGAAAGAGCGATGTCCCATTAAACTTGCAAAAGAGCGATTGATCAATGATTTCAACATCAGTGAAACCGATATTTCGGCAATTCATCATAAAGCAGAAGATGAAGTTCAAAATTATCTGGATTTTTCTTTAGAGAGTCCCTGGCCATCCACTGTGGATGCAACAAGTTGGGTTTATACAGATATCGTTGTGGAGGAAAGGAAATGAGCAGAACCCTTACTTTTGCAAAAGCAATCAACGAAGCCTTAATCCAGGAAATGGAACAGGATGAAAAAGTTTTTATCATCGGTGAAGATGTAGCAAAAATGGGTGGCGATTTTGGAATCACTTCCGGAATTTGGCAGCGATGGCCACAAAGAGCTTTTGATACAGCTTTGTCCGAATCAGCCATTATTGGTCTGTCTTGTGGCGCGGGGTTATGTGGATTACGACCGGTTGCAGAGCTAATGTTTGCTGACTTTATTGGCGTTTGTTATGACCAAATTGTTAATAACGCAGCCAAATTATGTTATATGTTTGAAGGAAAAGCCAGTGCGCAGTTGGTCGTCCGGGCTGTAACTGGCGGCGGAATTCGCTGCGCATATCACCATTCACAGTGCATTGAACCCTGGTTAATGAATATACCAGGTCTGGTAGTCGTCGCTCCATCCACTCCGTATGAAGCCAAAGGCTTGCTTGTCTCTGCGATACGCTCCAATAACCCGGTAATTTTTCTCGAACACAAAGGTTTATACAATAAAAAAGGTGATGTCCCTGTAGAACTTTATTCCTTACCACTCTATCAATCTAAAATAGTTCGGGAAGGGATGGATATCACCATCGTCGCCGCGATGAGTATGGTTGAATTTGCAATGCGAGCAGCACAGGAACTCCAACAATCCGGTGTGTCGTGTGAAGTCATCAATCCATTAACCCTGTTTCCATTGGATAAAGAAACGATCATCAATTCTGTTGCGAAAACCGGTAGATTGGTTATTTTACAGGAAGGTCCAAAATTTATGGGGTATGCGGCTGAAATTGGTGCAATGATATTTGAAGATATTTTTGAGTACTTAAAAGCACCTATGAAAAGAATTACGTCACTTGATACGCCGATGCCTTTTTCCCCTATCCTTGAAGATCATGTCATGCCGCATTATGAAGGTGTGTTAAAAGCCTGTTCAGAAGTTATGAGTTTCTAAGTCCGGAGGGAAAAATGACCTATACTGTTCAAATGCCACGCTACGGAGCCACGATGGAAGAAGGTACTGTCGCATTTTGGGCAGTAAAAATTGGAGATCTGGTATCAATTGGAGATGTGTTGGCAGAAATTGAAAGTGAAAAGCTAACCAATGAACTCAGAGCAGAAGAATCAGGAGTTGTCATAGAAATACTGGCTGATGTGGGAGTGGCATATGCTTGCGGGACGCCAATCATTGTTATTGGTCAACCAGGAGATGTTTTGCAAGCTAAAAATGAGAACCATGAAGCTTTTAAAAAATTCTCACAAGAAATTGAAATTTCCGACTCCATCAAAGTCAATCAGGTTTCAGAAATTCTAAACCAAAATACCTTTTCTGGTATCACTCTAAAGGCGTTACAGCTAGCCAAAGAATTGAATATTGACTTCAGCTCTATGGTCGGGACCGGGCGAAACAATTTGATTACCCGTGATGATATCCGCAATTATCATTTAGAGAAGGAGATCAAGATTCAAGGCAATCAAACGCAACCACCTTCCAAGTCAGTTAAGAAAATGACCCGAATGCAGACTTCCATCAGAAATACTTTGGAAAAAAGTATCAGAGAAACTGTTCAAACCACAATCTCATTGGATATGGAAGCAAGTGAGTTGGTTCGATATCATCAGTATTTAAAAAACGCAGCCCAGTCAGACGAACAACAACCTTCTATAACCGCCATATTTGTATTCATTATTGCCAGAGCATTGGTCAAACATCCATTATTGCGAACCACCTTGCAAGGTGAAAATCTGGTCACTCAAGACGAAATTAATATTGGAATTGCTGTGGATGTGCAAGATGGGCTAGTTGTTCCGAATATTAAATATGCTGACAGGAAAGATATTCATGAAATCAATAATGATTTACGGTTCCTAATCCATAAAACACAACAAAATCAACTTAATACCACCGATGTGACCGGTGGAACATTTACCATCTCAAACTTAGGAATGTATGGGATCAAATATTTTAATCCACTCTTGAATCCCGGAGAAAGCGGGATTCTGGGAATCGGTGCACTACAGAACGTTACCCACATCAAAGACAACGGAATTTTCATCACCCCCGTAATTCCACTAAATCTAACTTATGATCATTCCTTGTTCAACGGCGTGCCTGCAGCGAAATTCCTGCAATCGATTCAGTCTCTTGCAAATAATTTATTGTCTGAATAAAAATTGAGCATTTTTAATATACGACGAGTAATTTATTTAAACCGAGTCTAGAAAACTGGTGGTGTAATACAACAAATGATGATTAACTCATCTGCGCTGGTTGACCCGAATTCAGATAATAAGTCTCCGTCAAAATAAATCGTGTCACCG
>CAZPIM010000057.1:11731-16848 GCA_964586385.1 uncultured Anaerolineaceae bacterium | reverse complement strand
TCCAGGAATAAAATTTGCACATCGATATCACGTATTTTTGTTAGAGAACTTGTTAAATTTTTAAGCCCAACAAACCATTTTTTAGCAGTTTTTTTCCCTAAATAATCGGAAAAAACTTCTACTGTGTTTCTCATTCTCCTGCTCATTACTCTTGTATGGTGAATGAATTCAGAAGATCCGTCTAATTCGATACCTGTCAATTGATTATTGAGATACTCATTTTGAGAATCCAAGATTTTTGCAATGTACATGCGGATATGTGTTTTTTCGCTTGTCATGATTTTTTAATCCTAATAACTAATTTTTTCTATTATGAAGGTTTTTAATAAAGAATACAAATAAAAGGCGCTTCATCTCTGAAGCGCCGCTTTTTGGTAAGAATTATTTATTCATTTTCCAGATCTTCATCTTCTTCATCAATCTCCAATTCCATCAGCTCACCTGTGGATATGAAGACAGTTCGCTCACAAATATTTGTAACCCGATCTGCCAGTCTTTCCAAATTATGCCCAACCCACATAATCAAATTTGAGTGATCGATATTCTGTGGATCGGCCATCATCAATTCGACACTTTGATGATAAATATTTTCGTATAGCTTATCAACGGCATCATCTTCGTACGGGATTTGTGAAGCTGTTTGCGAATCTCCCTCAATAAAGGCAGTTAAAGCTTTGTGAAGCATACCGACAGCTAATTCTGCCATCATTTCGATTTCACTAATCGGAATATTTATTTCTATTTGTTGTAATTTCACAGTGACTTTTGCAATACCTTTCGCATAATCACCCATTCTCTCCAGTTCTGTAACTACATCCAACATGGAAGCCAATTGTCGTAAATCACGTGCCATTGGTTGTTGGGTGGCGATCACGATCAAGATCGCATTTTCGATTGCATATCTTTTGTCATTTAATATTAAATCATCCCGATAAATTTGCCTGGCTAATTTTGTATCCCTGTTTTTCAAAGATACAACAGATTTTATTACCGCGTCTTCGACCATGCTTCCAAGCAACAAGACTTCATCCTGAATATTTTGAATTTTTTTAGCGAAAAGTTTTCTAGCCATAACTTCCTCTCGGGTTTATCTGCTTTTTAACCAAATCTGCCAGTAATATAATCTTCCGTAATTTTGTTCTTTGGATTAATGAAAATTTGTTGTGTATCGCCAAACTCGACTAAATACCCTGCACGGTCATCATGGATGCTAAAAAATGCTGTGTAATCTGATGCTCTGGCAGCTTGTTGCATATTATGCGTAACAATTAATATTGTATATTTGTTTTTTAATTCCTGAATTAACTCTTCGATTTTCAATGTTGCAATTGGGTCTAACGCTGAAGCAGGTTCGTCCATTAAGATGATATCCGGGAACACAGCCAACGCACGTGCGATGCATAATCGTTGTTGTTGACCCCCAGATAAAGCCAATCCTGATTTATTTAAATCATCTTTAACTTCATCCCAAAGAAATGAATCCACTAAGCTCTTCTCTACAATGGTATCGAGTTCAGGTTTATTCTTTATACCATGAGCACGAGGACCATAAGCAACATTGTCATAAATCGATTTTGGAAAAGGATTTGGTCTTTGAAAAACCATACCGATTTTTTTTCTCAATAATACAGGATTTAATTCTAGGATATTTTCTCCATCCAGGAGAATCTCTCCATTCAAAGTGACAGACGTAATTAAATCATTCATTCGATTAAAAGATCGAATGAAAGTACTCTTACCACAACCAGATGGACCAATAATGGCAGTTATTTCATTAGCAGGGATATCAATATTAATGTCCCGCAAGGCTTGAAACTTACCATAAAACAAATTGAAATTTGAAACCCGAAGTTTTGGATCCATCTAACCTTTCCAAATACATTTGATGATTGCTGTCTAATTTTATCTTAATCAACTATTAATAGTAAAAACCTGATTAATTAATATAAGCATTAACGATCATAGCGATGTCGTTTTAAAAAGAGTTCATCAAACGATTAACAAATCGTAAACAATTTTAGTAAGAAAATAATATTTTATTAACAAAATAAATCTTAGAACCGAAAATCCCAGGATGACTTACATGTTTTTGGTGTGAAAACACGCTCAAAATTTGATGAGAGAAAATTAGCGATCGTTTTTTAGTATTAAGAATTATTAAATAAAGGGTGGTTTTATTAACTAAATCATGTCAGTTGTTTATCAGAATTTAACTTCAGGTTAAAAGGTGCTTAATGCTGCCTTTGTACAATGCAAAGAGAAAAATAAACATTAGAAAAGACAACAGGAGAAGTTTAAATGTATTTAAAGAAGTCATTACCAATCTTAAGTATTATTGTAATAATTGGAATTTTGTTGACTGCGTGTTCCAGTCCATCTAATTCAGTTGTTCAAACGGAAGCACCATCCGTTACTACTGCCCCAGCTGAAAAGACATCAGTCCCTACAGTTGTTGAGCAAAATGATCCTCGTTCTGAACTGAGCGGGGACGTTGTCGTAGATGGATCAAGCACAGTTTATCCAATCACAACAGCTGTTGCTGAAGAGTTTTCAAAAATCGCACCTAATGTGCGCATCTCTGTAGGCTTATCCGGTACAGGTGGTGGTTTTAAGATGTTTTGCCCGGGTGAAACGGACATAAGCGATGCCTCCCGACCGATTAAAGATTCAGAAATTGAAATTTGTAAAGAAAATAAAGTTGAATATGTTGAATTTATTGTTGCACTGGATGGATTAACAGTGATGGTTAATCCTGAAAACGATTGGTTGGAAAGTCTTACAGTTGAACAACTGTCTCAATTATTAGGTTCGACCAGCACAATAAAAAAGTGGTCAGATCTCGATCCGAATTTCCCGGATGAAGAAATCTCGTTCTTTATCCCTGATCCTGATTCAGGAACGCGCGATTATATGACTGAAATCGTAAAAGGTGCAACTGGTGATGAAGATTTGCGCCAGGATGAAAACACAACATTTTCGAGTGATGATAATGTTTTGTTGGATGGTATTGCAAATGAAAAATATGCCTTCGGTTTCTTTGGATATGCTTATTATGTAGGGAATCAAGATACTGTAAGAGCAGTACCGATTGTGAATGAGTCTGGAGAAGCAGTTCTTCCATCAGATACGACAGTGCAAGACGGAACTTATAATCCACTTTCACGTCCGTTATTCATCTATGTCAACAAAGCAAGTTTGCTCGAAAAACCACAAGTAGCAGCCTTTGTAGAATTCTTCTTTACTGAAAACGGTGCGTTGAAAATTATGGGAGATGTGGGATATTCTTTACCTCCATCAGGTACATACGAATCAAACTTAAATCTTTTATCTTCATCTCTACAGTAAAAAATAGTACATCTAAACAACGGGACAGGCTTTTTTCAGCCTGTCCCGATCAATTTGAAGAGGTTTGAAAATAATATGGCAATTTTTGACCTATTTGCAAAAAAAGTGGTAGCAAATAAGAAAAAAAATTCTTTTTTGGATTATGGGGAAATTTCCGGGAAAAAAGAAAAAATAATTGCATTAAGTTTATTTGCTTGTGGAATATTCTCGATATTTGTTACGATAGGCATCATTGTTTCGTTGTTTAGTGAAGCTATCGCTTTTTTTATGCGACCCGAAGTAGATTTGTGGACGTTTCTTACCGGTACAAACTGGCGACCCCTAGCTTCAAAAGTGATACCGGAAAACTTCGGCGTGCGACCATTAATTCAAGGAACTTTACTTATCGCAGGTTTATCTGGTTTGATTGCAGTTCCATTGGGTTTGGGAAGTGCAATTTTTTTGAGTGAGTATGCTTCGCCTCGACTGAGAAATATCATTAAACCATTGTTGGAAATTCTTGCAGGAGTTCCAACAGTTGTTTACG
The DNA here is from genome assembly GCA_964586385.1 of uncultured Anaerolineaceae bacterium. Taxonomy (GTDB): domain Bacteria; phylum Chloroflexota; class Anaerolineae; order Anaerolineales; family Anaerolineaceae; genus UBA6170. Next base: position 12,977 of record CAZPIM010000057.1, on the reverse strand, counting down.
GTTATTTTGCGCTTTCATTTATAACGCCAATGATTTTGGTCTTTTTTGAAGATTTTTTAGGGTTGAATGTCAGTTTCTTTAATGCACTCAGTGCAGCGATCGTGGTCGGTATCATGATTGTTCCAACGATAGCTTCGATTAGTGAAGATGCAATGCGCGCTGTACCAAGATCTTTACGAGAAGGTGCTTACGCTTTAGGTGCGACGAAATTTGAAGTATCCACCAAAATTGTGATCCCGGCAGCATTAAGCGGAATTCTATCTGCCTTCATTTTGGGAATTTCACGCGCAATAGGCGAAACGATGGCAGTAACGATAGCTGCCGGAGCAACTCCAAGATTAACCTGGAATCCGCTTGAAAGTGTTCAGACAATGACATCGTTTATCGTACAGGTCAGTTTTGGTGATGCGCCGACCGGGTCCATTAATGGTCAATCCATTTATGCAGTTGGAGCTACGTTGTTCATGATGACTTTCATTATGAATATGATTAGTGATCGAATTGTTAAAAGATTTCGGGAGGAATATAACTAATGGATTCTACATTGATAACTCCGGAAAACTTTTCATATCTGGAAAAAAATATGTTAAGGAAAAGAATCGGAAAAATATTTCATTTTTTCCTGATCTTTTCTACACTTTTTGGTTTGCTTATGCTTTCAGTTTTGCTAATTGATGTTGCAATTGATGGTGGACCATGGATAAGTAGCAAAATTTTTACAAATTATCATTCCAGATTTCCTGAAGACTCCGGAATGAAATCGGGTATCGTCGGAAGTCTAATCGTTGTTGCGATAACCGGACTTTTAAGTTTTCCGTTAGGTGTAGGCGCAGCTATATATTTGGAAGAGTATGCACCAAAAAATAAATTAACAGACTTTGTCAATCTGAACGTGAATAATTTGGCTGGGGTTCCATCGATTGTTTTTGGGATGCTAGGATTGACAGTTTTTGGGAGAATGTTTGATCTGTTTACTCCTGATAGTTGGTTAGTGAATGTGTTTCGCTTGCCAATAAATGAAGGTGCTTCAGGAGGCATCATATTAAATTTGTTTAATTTACCCTGGCTGGAGATTCACTTGCCATTTGGTCGAAGTATGGTCGCCGGTTCATTAACCATGACGTTATTAATCTTACCTGTGGTGATCATTGCATCAAGGGAAGCAATACGAGCAGTTCCTTCATCGATTCGCGAAGCTGGATATGCATTGGGTACCACAAAATGGCATGTAATTTCAACGCTAACA
>CAZPIM010000057.1:2631-11631 GCA_964586385.1 uncultured Anaerolineaceae bacterium | reverse complement strand
GATCTTGAAATTCCTAAAAATAAAATCACGGCGATTATTGGTCCATCCGGATGTGGGAAAAGTACGCTCATCAGGGCATTAAATCGGATGAATGAATTGATCCCGGGATGTTCACAAAAAGGGGAAGTAATTTATCACCAAAAAAATATTTATGATCCATCTACCAACCCGGTGAATATCCGTAGGCATATCGGGATGGTTTTCCAGAAACCTAATCCTTTCCCTAAAAGTATTTTTGAAAATGTTGCCTTTGGAGCGAGAATTAACCATTTTCAAGGCGATTTAGACGGTTTAGTTACATATTGTTTGAAAAAAGCTGCGCTATGGGACGAGGTGAAAGACAAATTAGATCAAAGTGCTTATTCTCTTTCAGGCGGGCAACAACAGCGTCTTTGTATTGCAAGAGTATTGGCTGTATCACCTGATGTAATCCTTATGGACGAACCTGCATCCGCATTGGATCCGATTGCTACATCAAAAATTGAAGAATTGATGTGGGAATTGAAAGAAAATTATTCAATCGTTATCGTTACGCATAATATGCAACAAGCTAGTCGCGTCTCGGATTTCACAGCATTTATGAATATTGATTTGAATATTCCCGAAGCTAGAATTGGCCATCTGGTTGAATTTGAAGAAACTTCTTCGTTATTTGTCCGACCAAAAAACAAAGAAACAGAAGACTATATCAGTGGAAAGTTTGGATAAGGAACTTGAAAGGCGTTTAGTTCCCGATATGCAAAAATTTTAGCGACCTCTCTATGAAGTATTAGTCTCTAACTGGTATAATATGTCCTTATTAAAATCTATAGGTCATTGGATTGTTCAATGTTAGAGAAAATTAAATCTATCGAAGAAAAATATCATGAATTAACTGCTGCATTGGAAAATGTAGGTGATGACTATCATCGGGCGGCCGAACTTTCGAAAGAAAAATCTGAGCTGGATGAAATTTATGAAAAATCACGACAATATCAGGATCTCTCGAAGCAAATAGATGAGTCGTATCAAATAATTAATTCTGATGATCCTGAATTGCGTGAGTTAGCAGAATTAGATCTTCTTTCTTTAGAACCACAATTAAAACAAATTGAGATTGAGCTGAGGGGATTATTAGTTCCAACAGATCCACGTGATAAACGAAATGTTATCATGGAAATTCGGGCTGGAGCCGGTGGTGATGAGGCAGCATTGTTTGGCGCTGAATTGTTCCGGTTGTATGGAAAATACGCTGAAAAAAGACGGTGGAAAGTAGAAGTTTTAAATCAAAGTGAAATTGGTATTGGGGGAATAAAGGAAATTTCATTCATGATTAAAGGCGACGGAGCATATTCAAGACTTAAGTTCGAATCTGGTGTCCACCGCGTGCAACGAGTTCCCTCAACTGAATCATCCGGAAGAATTCATACATCGACTGTTACCGTGGCTGTACTGGCTGAAGTTGAAGAATTCGATATCGACATCAATACGAATGATTTGCGCATAGATGTTTATATTTCTGCTGGTGCGGGTGGCCAAAATGTTCAAAAGAACTCGACTGCAGTTCGGATTACTCATTTGCCATCTGGTATCGTAGTATCCTGTCAGGATGAACGGTCTCAATTGCAAAATAAATTACGTGCTATGAGTATTTTGCGGGCAAAATTATATGAAATTGAAGAAGAAAAAAGACAAAACGAATATGACTCGGATCGCCGTTCTCAAGTTGGGTCTGGGGATCGGTCTGAAAAAATCAGAACGTACAACTTTCCACAAAATCGAGTCACTGATCATAGAATCAATGTGTCCTCGTATAATTTGCCATCAGTGATGGAAGGCGAAATTGATATTTTTGTTGACGAACTTCGCATGCGAAACGAAGCCGATCGTTTATCAACAATAGGTGAGGATGACGACTAAACTCAATGCCTGGCGGTTGAAAGCGATTCAAACTTTGAGTCCTTTTAGCGAAGAAGCAGTCATTGAAGTCAATGCAATTCTCAAGAACCAATTAAAGAAGGATTTAACCTGGATCATTTTAAATCCTGACTTTTTAATTCCTCCTGACAAGATGCAAGGATTGGAAAGCGATCTTGAAAAACTAAAACAAAAGATGCCACTTGCTTACGTTTTAGGATTTCAAGAATTCTATGGTTTAAATTTTATAGTTTCCTCAGACGTTTTGATACCCAGACCAGAAACTGAGTTATTGGTAGAAAACGCAATCCACTGGGGAAGAAGGATTAATCAGTCCATTCGATTGTTAGATATTGGAACAGGATCCGGTTGTATAGCTATAAGTATTTTAAAGAATCTTCCCAATTGTTTTGGTATTGGAATTGATATTTCATATCAAGCTTCAAGAATCGCAAAAGAAAACGCAAACAAGCTCAATGTCTCGAATATTGAATTCATTGTTTCTGATCTGACGATGCCAATAATGGGAAAATTTGATTTGGTTTGTGCAAATTTACCATATATTCCTACTGATGCGGTTCCAACATTGACCCACTCCAGGCACGAACCGTTAATTGCATTAGATGGTGGTGTGAACGGAAAAGAAATTGTTTATTCCTTAATTTGTCAATTAAAAGAGAAAATTAATTCACCTGGTGTCATACTATTGGAAATTCAAAACGATCAGGGGAAAGACGTATTTGATTATGCAAGCTTACAATTTCCAAAAGCACACTTATCCATATTGGAAGATTATTCATCACAACCACGCCTGGTCAAAATCGTTTCCAACTGAAAAAAAAATCAAAAGTATAACCGGGTATCGTGCCACAATTTTTCTAGTCGTACACAAAAGGAATCACGATGAAACCAATAACCAAGCAAGATGCATTAAATTACCATCAGATGGATGGGATTTCCGGAAAAATATCTGTAACTCCAACCAAACCACTTGATAATCAATGGGATCTTTCTTTAGCGTACACGCCAGGTGTTGCTTACCCAGTTCTGGAAATCGCAAATGATCCGGAAACATCCTACCAATATACCGATAAAGGGAACCTCGTTGCAGTGATATCTAATGGCACAGCAATTTTAGGTCTTGGTAATAAAGGCGCTTTAGCTTCCAAACCGGTCATGGAAGGAAAGGGAGTTTTATTTAAGAAATTTGCGGGGATTGATGTATTCGATATCGAAGTGGATACTTTGGATCCCGATAGATTCATTGATGTCGTATCAGCTATTTCACCGACCTTCGGCGGAATAAATTTAGAAGACATCCGCTCGCCAGAGTGCTTTTATATCGAGAAGGAATTACAAAAAAAATTAGATATTCCTGTTTTTCACGATGACCAACACGGAACAGCAATCATATTGGGTGCAGCTTTGTTGAATTCTCTTGAAATTATCAATAAAAAAATTGAATCAATCCGGATTGTTTTTTCAGGTGCCGGAGCAGCAGCGATTGCATGTGCCAATCAATTGGTAAAACTGGGAGTGCACAAACAAAATATTTTCATGTGTGATATTGAGGGATTAATTTATAACGGACGCAGCAACGAAATGTTTCCAGAGAAAGCAGTTTTTGCACAGGGTGACAAACCAGCCACACTCAATGATGTAATTGCAGGCGCGGATGTTTTTATCGGGTTATCAGTGGCAAAAGTAGTTTCAGCGGAAATGATTAAGAAAATGACCGCAAATCCGATCATTTTTGCAATGGCAAATCCTGACCCTGAAATTGATTATGATTTAGCAATTCAAACACGTCCGGATGCTATCGTCGCAACGGGTAGATCGGATTATCCGAACCAAATTAATAATGTGCTCGGATTTCCATATATTTTTCGAGGTGCTTTGGATGTGCACTCAAAACAAATTAACGATGAAATGAAAATTGCTGCTACCCTTGCGCTTTCCAACCTTGCGAAACAACCCGTTACCGAAAATGTTCTTGAAAAGTATGACCTGAAGAGTCTGGAATTTGGAAGAAATTATATTGTTCCAAAACCATTAGATCCACGGGTTTGTGCCTGGGAATCGACTGCGGTAGCTGAGGCTGCTATTAATTCTGGAGTAGCCAGAAAACTGATTGATCTAGAAGCCTATCGAAACCGATTGGATTGTATTTTTTATTAATTTCCAATCAAAGCATGCTAGAATTAATTTATGGATAACGAACCAGTAAAAGCCAAAACCACACAACAAACAACGAAAAACGAATCACTCCTTCAGATTTATTTACCTTTAATATTTACAATCCTTGTTTTTATAATTATTGCTGTATTAATAACTTTAGATCAAAGTTCCGCAAGCGCAAATATCCATCATTGGGCAAATATTTCTGTAGTCTTTTTAGCTATCCCGTTGATCATAAGTACATTTATTACCATCGCATTATCAGTAGCTCTTATTTTTGGAATGGGTAAAGCAATTCAATGGCTTCCATTACCGTTAAAAAAGGTCCACCTTTTAATATTAAAAATCGCACTCTGGTTATGGGAATTTTCAGAAAAAATAACTTCTCCTGTCATAAATATGCGAAGTAAGACACATAGTTTTAGTAAATTCAGGATTTTCCGAAAGAATAATCTAATTAAGTGAGGAATTAAATGCAATCTACAAGTGATTGGAAGTCAAAATTCTTAATAGTTGGTGCATTAGTCGGGCTTGTGAGTGGTCTTCTGGCGGCTTTTGTTTTAATTCAACGAGCTGAGCAAAAACAAATTCAACCAAAAATCAACGCAGGTGACGGAGTTAAAGTTGGACTGGGAGTTTTAGGCGTTTTAAAACTCATTTCAGATCTTGGTGATAAATCATAATTGGTAAATCCATCTAAAATGGGGGTATGAGTAACTCAGCCCCATTCCTTCGATTTATAATCGCCGGTCAATTAACCCGGGATTATCTTGTCCTGCCGGATGGTCAGGTGGCAGTTGACATACTTGGCGGTAATCTTTTATACACGGCTGCCGGACTGGCGATTTGGGATCAGCATGCTGGTTTGCTCGCACGTATAAATGAGGATTACCCGCAAGATTGGCTGGTGAAAATTCGTCAAAGAAATTTTGACACGCGTGGAATCCAAATTGTTGCTGAAAGCCTGGAACAACGAAATTTTGTCGCTTATCCTACATTAGATCAGCCAGTTTTTGAGAATCCAATCGGGCATTTTTCCCGAGTCGGAAAACCATTTCCGAAATCCCTTTTAGGTTACCAACCTCCAAATAATAGGTCTATCAACATCCTTTCACAGGAAAGATCAATAAAGTTAAAGGATATTCCTTTTGATTATCTGGATGCAACAGCTGCTCACATTTGCCCGATGGATTTTTCTTCGCAAACACGAATTCCATCTCATTTACGGCAAGGTCATGTAATGACGGTAAGCTTACTGGCTTCTGATGAGTATATGAATACGATCTATTGGGACCGAATTGGAACTGTATTAAAAGGTATCAATTCATTTATTTGTACCGAGAAACAAATTCGCGAACTTTTCCTGAGAAGAACTAATGACCTTTGGGAAATGGCAGAAGCATTAACTGCTTTTGGAATTGAATATGTTGTTATTTATACAAATAATCGCCGTTATTTTCTGCTTGACCATATTATTAAACGAAAGTACAACCTACCGACTTATAATTCCATCATTTTTGACCCTACAGGTTCTTTGGATTCATTTTGTGGAGGATTCCTGGCTGGTATTCGTACAGCGCATGACCCATTAGTAGCCGCCATTCAGGGTTGCGTATCCTCTTCGTTTACGCAGGAAGGGGTTGGACCTTTTTATTGTATGGAAGCCTTACCACGGCTGGTAAGCGCAAGGTTTGATTCTCTGAAATCAAATATCGTGCTGGTCTAGAATGAAAACAGAAGATATTGTTGGTCGGATATTGTTTGAAATTGAAAATATTCAATCGATTCCTTCTCCAACTTTTCACGAAAGTAACCGGGCAAAGTATATTTTTAATGCTTTTCTCAAAAGAAATCTTCAATCCGTCGAAATCGATTCAGTTGGCAATGTCATTGGATTTTTGCCTGGTCTAAATTCAAATGCACAGATTGTCGTCAGTGCCCATTTAGATACGATCCATGATTTATCAATTGATCATCAAATCAGGAAAGAATCGATACGATGGATTGCGCCGGGTATTGGTGACAATACGACTTCACTGGCGATTATGTTAGCAATAATAGATTATTTCAAAGAAAAACCCAATCTACCAGCTATCGGTATTTGGTTTGTTGCGAATGTGCAAGAAGAAGGATTAGGAAATTTGACCGGTTTTAAACAAATCGTGGACAGATTTACCAACAATGTTCGGGCATATTTGGTTCTGGAAGGAATCGGACTGGGTACGATTTACCATCGTGGTCTGGGTGTTAAACGCTATCAGTTGGAAGTCCAAACGAAAGGTGGGCATGCCTGGGGTGATTTTGGAAAAAAATCTGCTGTACACGAGTTGGTAAATTTAATGAATAAACTTTTGCAATTGGATTTACCCAAATCGCCACGGTACAGTTTTAATTTTGGTGAAATTACAGGTGGCGTTTCCATCAATTCAATTGCAAATTACGCTCAAAGTAAATTTGAGATTCGGGCTGTTGATAAAAATCAATTGGTAGTTATCGAAAATAAACTAAAAAAAATAATTGGATCCTACCTTGATCCTGAAGTTGTTTATTCACTTAAAAACATCGGTGAACGTCCGTTTGGAGAGATTGATGAATCGCATTGGTTAGTCCAATTGGCGATTGAGTCACTTGTCCTTTTAGGTGTAAAACCGAATTTATCCATCGGTTCAACGGATGCAAATTATCCATTAAGCCTGGGGTTTCCAGCTATCTGCGTTTGTCTTGCCCGTGGAGGCAATGTTCACACTGTAAACGAGTTCATTGAACCAGCTTCCATCAATTCAGGCTTTATGCTCGTTCAAAACATATTAAAACTAATTTTGAAAAATGAACTAAATTAAGAATACTGGTCTTCATTTTTTTGTTGGAAGAATAATTGAAACCGTTTTAAAATAGCTTTCTTAAAGATCTGTTTACTTTTTTCTATTAATAAACTTAAATCACCCGGATAACGACTAAACAGAATTTTTTCGTATTCGATCAGCATTTCACCAGCATTTTCTTTTTCTTCGGGGATTAAACCTGAAAATATTTCGACCATTTCAGCCGGGGTGATACTTTTATTGGTTTTATCTCCAAGTAGATAATTGGAAAAAGCGATCATGGAAAACGCTTTTTCTGCCGGCTCAAGACGTAGATAATATGTCCAGCGCTTTAACCACCATGGAATTTTCCAGCCCCGCTTTTCCATAAACGATTCAAGCATGACGGGTGGAGAAAAAGAGATTCCTATTCTTTTGCGCCTGATAATGTAAAGAAGAATGATATCCACCAGGAAAACTATCCAAAGGTAGGGTAAAAGGATTATTAGAGAGAACTTTGCTCCGGGAGTCGCAGCGATATCAATTTCTTCGACATCATCCAGTGGTTCCTGTGAAAGTGGGTTGTCTAAAAGTTCCAGGTCAAATTCGTCACCGGAAAGATCTCCACCGGTTTGAATCGATTGACCGGAAAGTCGGGTAATTACAGGTTGGGCAGAAGTTGGCTCAAATTCGACCCAACCAACTCCAGTGAAAAATACTTCCGGCCATGCATGCGATTGCTTGCGCACAACCCGGAAAGATTTTCCTTCCAAATCGCCATCGCCCTGCGCGTAGCCATAAACCATCCTGGCTGGAATTCCAATTGAGCGTAACATCAGTACTTCAGCGGAGGCATAATAATTACAAAATCCTTGCTTAAGTTCAAAAAGGAACCATTCTATCGGGTCAGCGTTTTGGGGAGGAAGGGGTATTTGTTCTTTGTATTCGATATTATTTCGCAGATATAACGTAATTGCCTGAACTTTTTCATACGTTGTCTCTTCGTTTTCTGTAATTTGAACGGCTAAATCAGTGATTTTGGTAGAAAAATCTTCCGGAAGTTGAAGATAATTGTCCAGAATCCATTTTGGATAATTATTGGATGATCGCGTCATTTCCATAATCGTAGGTGTAGAGATGTTAGAAGTAATTGAGTAACTTTCACCTGCATATAAAGGCGATTCGAGGGTTAATGCTGAAAGATCAATATTGTTTTGTGGATGTAACGCAGCAATTGCTGTGGCTTCCCGTGATATTTTTATCGGATAAATTGGTGTATATAAAAGACCAAGATTTATTTCAGTTTTAAACGTGAAAATGCGTTCCGAAAAACGCAAAATGTCATCGTAAGAAACAGAATCCGATTCCGCTGTGAGGGGAATTTCATTTTTTATAGTTGATTTCCATAAAAAGTTTTCATATGTATCGTATGTTCTTGCGCGCCAATAATAGCGTGTACCTTGCGGCCGGAACTGATCCACATCGACCTGGAAGATCAAATTATCTCCTAAAACTGCGCCAGTACCCAAACCCATCGAATCGCCATAAAAATCCTGGTGAATTAATAATGGACCCTGCAAAGGAGCAGTAAATTTAGTTAATTGCCTGCGAATATTTTCAAATAAGCCGACTAAAGGTTGTTGCTGAATATCACCGGTTTGAAAAGCGGCTACGATTCCGGTAATGTTCCATGCCAGAAAAACGAGAATGAAACTGGCAATAATCGCAGTTCTTCCAATATTCAATTCCGTTTCAAACTCGACCAGTGTTCCCTTACTCTGCCACTTTTTTGATGAGTTCAAAAAATTGATCAGGGAGATTACAAAAAGTGCAAAAATGGCAAAGAAAAAGGAATAAAGATCCTTATTTTGATTGTAATAAAATTCGCTTGCAACCATAGTAATTGCCGAAACAATTAATGCAATCCATGGTTTTCCCGATCTGGTCATTGAAAAACCGCCCCAAAGCGCTGTAAACCAGACCACAATAATCAGAAAAGAAACAAAAAGAATCGGATCTTTAATTGGTTCATTATTGAATAAATGTCCCAGTGTAATGCCGGTGCGATTTACAATACTCGAAATTCTTTCCAGCCAGGGTACGCCATCTTCATATAAAATGGCAA
>CAZPIM010000057.1:0-2531 GCA_964586385.1 uncultured Anaerolineaceae bacterium | reverse complement strand
AGTTTCATCGTGTAAAGTGTACAATAATATTTAAACTGCCGTCAATCATACATATAAACCATATTGGAGAATTCGATGGAGAATTTCTGGCTTTTTTTGCTCAATGTCAATGTTTTCTTTCAACAAATGGGGGAAGGACTATTTACTCCGATGCGTTTCCTCTCATTTTTGGGTGATGAGGAATTTTATCTGGTCGTAATGCCGGCAATCTATTGGTGTTATGACTCCAGAATTGGAGTTAAAGTCGGGTTGTTATTGATGCTTTCCAATGGGGTCAATGCCTTTTTTAAGTTTCTTTTCCATGCTCCCAGACCATTTTGGGTAAGCGATAAAGTTACTCCCATGGTTACTGAATCGTCATTTGGAGCACCATCCGGTCATGCACAAAATGCTGCTTCTGTTTGGGGATTTTTTGTTACACTCACGAAAAAAATCTGGATACGGGTTCTTTTTGTTTTTCTGATCCTTCTGATCGGAATATCACGGCTTTATTTGGGTGTTCACTTTATTCTTGATGTGCTTGCCGGTTGGTTAATTGGTTTACTGCTATTGTGGTTATTCAATAAAAATTATGATCGAATTCAAGCCCTCGTTATAAAATGGACCAAGGTGAGACAATTGATTGGAGCGGTCGCGGTATCGGGTATTATGATACTGATTCCGGGTTTGATCAGTGTAGTAAATACCAATTGGGAAATAAAACCTGAATATCTGCTCAATATTCAATCTCATTTGCCGGATTTTGAGTTAAATCCATTTTCAATGGATGGTGTTATATCTGCAGCAGCGGTTGTTTTTGGTATTTTTACGGGTTTGATTCTGGTTCATAAAACGATACCGTTGGGAAAAGTCAAGGCTGATATTGTTCAAATCTTTTTTCGATTTATAATCGGAACTGCAGGTGCATTAGCGATCTGGATGGGACTAAAACTTGTGTTCCCGGATGATATTGCAGTCGTTAGCGAAATTTTAAGATTTATTCGTTATGGTTTGTTGGGTCTTTGGGTTTCTGCAGGCGCACCATTTATTTTTTTGAAAACCGGTTTGCAGGAAAAGAAGAAAAATAAGAATAATCGAAGGAGGTAAGATGAAAAAAGCATTTTCATTTTTGAATGGTTTCTTTACAGGCGCATTGGTGGGGGGATTGGTGATGTTGCTATTCACTCCTGATTCCGGAGAAGGCATACGTACTTCATTGAAAGAAAAACTCGACGGTTTTAAGAATGAAATTAGTATGGCTGCGCAGGAAAAAAGAACCGAATTAGAAAGCGAATTAAACAAATTACGCCAGGGTTAAATAAAAAAACCCTGAAAGATTTGATTTCCTTTCAGGGTTTTAATTTAGCAGTAATTATTCTTTATTATTCAGCAGGCTGAATCATAATTCTGTAGAATGCTTCCTGGCGAGTAAAACGGGATGTCCCACTGACGATAAAATAAACAGTATCGTATTCAGACCCATCAATCGTGATCTGTGCGGTTTGATTCTGGTTAAGAGGAATTCGAACGACTTCTGTTTCGTTGTTTGATTTTACTAAGGATAGTTCATAGGTCTGGGGGATTCGATTTTGAATCCTGACCCAACCATCCGATTCCCATCCACCATCATCAGTTTCAAAATCTGTGAAGTAGTCGATCGCAGGAATGGATACATCATCCAGCATCATTCCTTCACCATTGACCGCAGCATCTGTAATGTATTCGAAACGTAATTGCACTTCTTTTCCGGCAAATTGCGAAAGATCAACCGTTTCTTCGATCCAGCTGCTTGTGGTGGCATTATAACCACACCCAAAGCTGTTACCGGATGGGTCTTCTGTTGTGCAGGATGGGGTCTCAATAATTTGCCAGTCCTCACCATTTTCAGAAGCCACCAGGTAAAGATAATCGTAATCTTCTTCCAGATCATACCAGGTATAGTAAGACATTTGGATATCGCCTGAGATATTGGAAAAATCGAATGTCTGCGTAATGGTCATATCTGATTCATCGCCTTTGTTTGACCAAAAGGCATAATCCCCGGAGTATGGGTCTTGCGGTAAAACATCAACCTCATAGGTTCCCTGGAAATTGATCGTATAAAGACCATCACATTCAATCCCGATATAATCAGCCCCATATTGAGAGACCGATCTTGAATTCCAATCGGAATTACAATCTGTGACCGTTTCGGTCGTGGAAGCCTGGGGAGCTTCATCGTAATTATTGTAGAAATAACGGCCGTCAGCTACGTTATCATCATGTAAGAGGTTGGTGATTACCCAATCTGCGAAGAAATCATCCGCATTGATGGGTTGATCTGTAAGCGGATCAGTCGCATCAAAATCAAGAAGTACCTGATCGATGCTTTCCATTCCATTTAATTCACTGGCGACGACTGCTTTGGTCGCATCTTCACCGAAGCGGTTCAGGAAGTAATTGACAAACAGAAAAGCAGCACCGTAATGTGGTGTGGTGGCGTTCGAGTCATTTGGCCAATCATTTAATTGCATATCCGGATCGGACATCGCCAAATAATCAAAACCGGACTC
>CAZPIM010000056.1:14836-17350 GCA_964586385.1 uncultured Anaerolineaceae bacterium | reverse complement strand
TTCTGATCAGCAATGCTGCTATCACATTATTTTGGAATTGATATAATAAAATATATCTGAGTCTTCGAACATAAATGTTCTGTTCCGAATGCAAAGGAGCGACATGTGATTTCGAATCAATCAAAAAACCCCTTATTTATGTATAATCGAAAAATTGTACTGCTATTGTCAATCATATTTTTTGTCAATTGTGCGTGTAATTTGATGGGCAATGTCAGAGGTCCGGATGTCTTTCCAACCGTGGAGGATCAAGTAAGCAATGGACCTACCCAAAATATCATCAAGCCAACAGTAAAAGCAACCGATCCAAAGCCACCCGATTCCAATATCGAACCTTCGGTTACGCCTGACAATAGTCAGAGTCCGTCAAATGAAACAACCCAACCGGTGGTTAGCGAAATAAAAGTGATCGGCGGATGGTATGGCCCTGCCTGTGACGAAGAAGAGGGTACTTTTATTTATCGTTGGTCGGTCGATTTAATGGAAGGTCCAGCCTCAGGTGGATTTATCGGTGTGGCAAAATTTCATGATTGTCCGGGTGGTGGTAGAGTCAGTTATTATCTAATTGGTGATCCACAGACCGGAAATATTATTAATCTTTTTGGGGAAAAGACAGAAAATGGTGGCGGAGATCTTTTTGCCTCTGCAGAACAAACCATCAACTTTACTTTTGATCTTACAACCGGAAAAATAACTCCCAACCTAACACCTTAGATTGGGAGTGGGTTCTTTTCTTGATTAAAAACTATCCGTGTACGACAGTTTGTCTTTTCTCTTCTACTGCTTTGATTAATACCGTGAATGCGTCCGCAAAGGCTTTTACGCCTTCTTCTTCCAATGTATTTGTGACATCTTTCATATCAATTCCAACTGCTAGCAATTCACGAAACAGATTTTCTGCTTCGGGAAGGTTTTCACCAATACTCAATCGTACTTTGCCATGATCCAGAAATCCGACCAGGGTTTGTGGTGGAACAGTATTAACCGTATTTGCACCAATCAGCTCTTCCACATACACCACATCCCGGTAAGCCGGATTTTTTGTGCTGGTGGAAGCCCATAAGGGGCGTTGTTCCTGTGCACCTTGCGCCTTTAGCTTCAGGAATCGTTCACTTTTAAAAACATTGAGATAATCCGCATAAGCTAGACGAGCATTCGCAATAGCTGCTTTTCCTGCCAGGGCGTTTGCTTTTTCTGAAGAAAGCTTTCCAGAATCAACCAGTTTTTTCAAACGCAGGTCAATATTGGTATCCACTCTGGAAACAAAAAAGGATGCAACTGAAGCAATCGATTGAACGGACAAACCAGCGTTAACACGTTTTTCCAATCCCTGGATAAAGGCTTCCATGACCTCACCATAGCGTTCAAGAGAAAAAATCAAGGTCACATTCACATTGATCCCTGCTGCTATGGCTTCAGTAATAGCGGGAATCCCCGCTTTTGTGGCCGGGATTTTAATCATCAAGTTTGGTCGGGAAACGCGTTTCCATAAAAGCTTCGCTTCTGCCAGCGTATTTTCAGTGTCGTTAGCAAAATAGGGGTTCACTTCCAGGCTTACATAACCATCGCCACCATTGGTCTGTTTGTAAAGCCCAGAAAAAAAGTCAGCTGCTTCCTGAATATCTTCGATGGCTAATTTGTAAAAAATTTCTTCTGCACTTAACCCTGATTTTGCTAAAGGTTCCAACGAGGTATCATAATCACTTGATTTAGTGATGGCATTCATAAAAATAGACGGATTCGAGGTGACTCCCCGGATTTCCCCCCGCTCGATCATACCGGAAAATTCCCCATTTTTTAATATACTGCGTTGAATGTTGTCGTACCAGATCGATTGACCTAGTTCCAGAAGTTTCAAAGTGCTGTTCATGTCATTCTCCTACTTCATTAAATCATGGACAATTTGTAAAATGTGCTCTTCTGAAAATCCAAGATTTTTAAATGCAATTCCCGCCGGTGCAGACGCACCATAGCGATCCAATCCCAAAACATATCCATATGGACCAACCCAGCGATGCCAGCCTTGTGAAATGCCAGCTTCAACCGAGACTCTACAGGTTACTTCCGGGAGGAGCACGCTTTCGCGATATTCCTGTGATTGTTTTTCAAATAACTCCCAACTTGGGAAGGATACCAGACGTACTGGTGTTCCCTCTGCTTCAAGAAGTTTTCCTGCATTGATGATCAAATTGACCTCTGAACCTGATGCCATCAGGATCACTTTCGGTTTTTCATTTCCCAAATCAGCCAATACGTAAGCACCTTTTTTTAACCCCTCGACTGAAGCAAAAAATTCCCGATCAATGGTTGGAAGTGCCTGCCGGGTTAAAATGAGAGCTGTCGGGCGGTGCCGGTTCTCAATGGCCAATTTCCATGATTCCAACACTTCATTGGCGTCGCCAGGACGGAGAGTCACCAAATTGGGAATTGCCCGTAATGCAGCCAGGTGTTCCACCGGTTGGTGTGTGGGGCCATCTTCTCCAACCCCGATGCTATCATGCGTGAAAACCCAGA
>CAZPIM010000056.1:0-14736 GCA_964586385.1 uncultured Anaerolineaceae bacterium | reverse complement strand
AAAACAGGCAAACCTACCTGCCAGTCCTCTGGTAATTTTCCCGTCAGTCTGCGTTTAAGTTCTGCTGACAATTCTGAATTTGCTTTCTCAAAAGCGCTAAACTTGTTTTGCCATACTTCTTCCAGTTTTTTCCCAGCTTCGACAGCCTGGCGGTAGAAAGCCAGAACATCCTCCGGGATATAAAAGCGAGGTTCAATCGGCCAGCCTAATTTCTCTTTTGCACCGTTCAGTTCCGCTTCACCGGGTGGCTCGCCATGTGCTTTGGCAGTACCTGCACGGGTTGGCAGTCCATAACCAATGGTCGTTTTAACCATAATTAAGGAAGGGCGCTCATCCAGTTTGGCTGCCTGGATAGCTGTGTCAATCGCATCGATATCCAGGGCATTCTCCACACGCTGTACATGCCAGCCATAGGCTTCAAATCGTTTTCCGCGGTCTTCCGTGAAAGCAAGATCCGTAGACCCTTCGATAGAGATTTTATTATCATCATAAAGATAGATCAGTTTTCCGAGTTTGAGATGCCCTGCAAGCGACGCAGCTTCTGAGGCAACACCTTCCATCAAATCACCATCGGTGACGATGGCATAGACGTAGTGGTTGATCAATTCATGTCCTGGACGATTAAAGATTTTAGCCAGGTGGGCTTCCGCCATAGCCATTCCGACCCCATTCGCAAAGCCCTGTCCCAAAGGTCCGGTGGTTGTTTCGACCCCGGGCGTCAACCCAAATTCTGGGTGACCGGGTGTGATGCTATCCCATTGCCGAAATTGTTTTATATCCTCAAGCGATACAGCATAGCCAGTCAGATGCAGAAGACTGTAAAGTAGCATGGATCCATGCCCCCCGGAAAGGATGAATCGATCACGATTCGGCCAGCTAGGATTGGCTGGGTTGTGCTGTAAATGACGTGTCCAGATGGTGTATGCCAATGTTGCAGCCCCCATTGGAAGTCCCGGATGTCCGGATTTGGCATTTTCAACCCCATCGGCTGATAAAAATCGCAGGGCATTGATCGATAATTCTTGCAGTCTTTTTGTTTCTTGCATGGCTACCTCGCCTGATTGTTTTTCTTAATTTTATCCTAACTTAATCCACTTCAACTGCTGACTTTCTATGATTCCCATTGGGTGTGGAACACACCATCCTGATCCATGCGCCTGTAGGTGTGAGCGCCAAAATAGTCTCTTTGTGCCTGGGTTAAGTTTGCCGGGAGCACAGCGGATCGGTAAGCATCGAAATAAGCCAGTGAAGCACTGGTGGCTAACATGGGGATTCCTAATCCGACAGCGGTTTGCACAACTTCCCTCCAGGCAGCTTGCCGCGAAAGTACAGCTTCTGTAAAGATAGGATCCAACAAAAGATTAGGTAATTCCGGTTTGGAGAGATAGGCTTTAGTAATATCACTTAGTAAGGCTGCCCGGATAATACACCCCGCCCGCCAGACGCTCACGACCTGTGCCAGATTAATGTCCCAGTGATATTCCTCGGATGCGGCGCTCAGCAGTTTTAATCCCTGTGTATAAGAGATAATTTTACTGGCATACAGCGCTTGACCTGCTGCTAGAATCAATTTTTCAACATCACCGTTGTATTGCGTGGCTTTTCCTAACACTTTGGATGCGTTGACGCGTTCTGTCTTCAAAGCGGAAATCATGCGGCTTTCTACAGCTGAGTTGATCGTTGGAATTGCCACACCCAGATCAAATGAGTTTTGGGATGTCCATTTGCCAGTTCCTTTTTGGGCAGCTTCATCCAGAATCAAATCAACCAAAGATTGACCGGTCTCCTCATCTGCCCTCGCGAGAATATTAGCCGTTATTTCTATTAAATAGGAGCGTAATTCCTGCTTGTTCCAATCAGCAAAAATATCTGATAAATCCAGGTTGGAAATACCCGCGCCGCGATGCAGGAGATCGTAAATTTCAGCAATTAATTGCATATCACCATATTCAATGCCGTTATGCACCATTTTTACATAGTGACCCGCACCACCCGAACCCATCCAACCCACGCAAGGTTCTCCATCTTCGGTTTTGGCCGAAATTGCTTCAAACATTGTTTTTACTTTTGGCCAGGCATTTTTCGTTCCACCGGGCATCATACTTGGACCCCACAATGCGCCGCTCTCCCCTCCCGAAACACCGGTGCCGATGAATTCGATGCCAATTTTCTCCAGTTCCTTTACCCGGCGTTCTGTATCCTGAAAATAAGAGTTGCCTCCATCAATGATCAAATCGCCAGCTTGCAGGAAGGGCAAAAGGGTCTGGATCGCCGTATCCACCGGCGCTCCGGCAGGTACCATCAGGAAGAGGATGCGCGGTGTTTGCAAGGCGTTTACCAGAACATCCAAAGAGTTGGTGCTGGTGATAGGGAAATCCGCAGGTAAATTGGGAGCAACATCATATCCAATGGGTTCAAACCCATTACGTAAAAAATTTTGCGCCAAACTGCGTCCCATGACACCCAGCCCAAGAATTCCGAGAGAATATTTTTTATCCATGCTTTACTCCAAAAAAATTAGTGATTTTTGAGTTTGTCCAAAAAGCTCGACACGAAAAGTTCGTAAAATTTTGCATTTATTTTTTCCGGTAAAGTATTTCCCCGGCTTTTGGCACATATAAAACGCGCTCGGATTCCCTGTTTTTCCAGGAATCAAGATCAATTTTTTGCGGATCCATATATCCCAAATTAAGTCTTTCACAATCCTGCGCCGGGATTTTGCTCGCCAGCGTTAGTTTGACGTTTGCTTTTTCGATCCCATTTTCCATCACGCCAGATCCACGCAGGTGTGTGCTGTGCGCCAGAACGCCTAACGGAATGTGTTTGAATTTGTCCCATTGGGTCAGGAAATAGGGCAGGGTATGATAACCGATTTCATAGATATATTTTCCGTGTACGTGACTGACTGTGTCTAAGTGAGGTGCATAAATCACCACCTCACCACCAATTTCCACTGCCGGTTCGAGTTTATACATGGCTTTAGCGGCAGTCCATAATTCATCATACATTGCCGGTGCACAAGAGAGCACTTTTCGGAATGGTTCATCCACCCAAACGATATGACGCTCTGAGGAAATATCGGTTGCTTTGCTCCATGCTTCAAACATGTCGCCTATAACAAGTCCAGCCAAACCATGCCCTTCAACAACCAGAGCAATCAAGGTCACTGGCGTTTTTAAACGTTCCACAGCTGCATGGATCATTTTCCTTGCCGGTGTATCTTTTATTCCAATCGTCCCCACGACGCCGGATAAAGCCCCCAACCAGTGCGTGGCATTGATCATATCCGGGCCGGAGATACCCGGAAATAAATATTTAGCTCCTCCAGAAAATCCAACCACCTCATGTGGAAAAGTAGGACCCAGAATGACAATCTGATCATAAGCAAGGATGGATTTATTGATCCGGATATCCACTTTTTCTGGCAAAGATGGGTGCCAAATTTCACCGGCAATTGCACGAATTTCATCATTTTCCATCATGCCCAGTGAAGTCATTTTCGTGGGGTCATCCCAGGCATGATTAAACAATCCGATCTTTTTATATACGGAATTTCTTTCTTCATTGGAAGTACCCACCAGGTTTAATAACTGTTGTTCAGATAAAGGGGGGTGTGTTCCCAAAGCAACCATGAAATCTAGTTGATCTACATCAGATAAAATTTCAATTACCAGGCGAAAAAGTTGAGGTAAAGGTAACGACCGGGTATGGTCCGGTATCAACATTAATACCTTTTGGCCAGTGAATTTACCCTTAAGACTTTTAGACAAAGTCTCCCGGATGGATTCTTGATCAAGTAAACCGATTTGCGAAAATTTTTCAGCCGTGATCATTAAATTAACCTTTCTTACCAATCCTCAGCGCGTATAGTAAAGGGTTAAACGCCGCTGAATGCGGAAAATCCACCATCGATTGGCACCACAATCCCGGTAACAAATGCCGATGCAGGCGACATTAACCATAACATTGTCCCATTCAGATCTTGCGGTTTGCCAAACCTTCCCATTGGCGTATGATCTATAATTTGCCTTCCTCGTTTGGATAATGCACCGCTTTCCGCATCAGTTAGCAGGAAGCGATTTTGATCTGTCAGGAAAAAACCCGGAGCGATAGCATTCACCCGAATTTCAGGTGAAAATTCCTGCGCCATATATGTCGCCAGCCATTGTGTAAAATTGCTTACACCGGCTTTCGCAGCCGAATAAGCTGCAATTCTTGTTAAAGGTCGAAACGCATTCATCGAGCTTACATTCAGAATAACACCATGTTTTTGTCTTGCCATCTGACGTCCAACAATTTGCGAAGGAATAATTGTTCCTAACAGGTTTAAGTCGAACACCCAACGAATGGCATCAATCGGTAGATCAAAAAAAGGCACCTCAGGTGTTGTGGTCGCCTGTGGTTTATTCCCACCGGCGCCGTTGATTAATCCATCGATTTTCCCAAACTTGTTCATAACGGTTTCAATCGCAACATTAACAGAATCCGTGTCCAGAACATTGGTTTGAATGGCTATTGCCTGCCCGCCAGATTTCGATTCCATCAGTTGATCCACCAGTGTCTGAGCAGCTACCAGATTAAAGTCCATTATGACGACATTTGCACCACAGTTGAAAAGTGCTCTGGCCATTTCGGCACCCAGTACACCGGCGCCCCCTGTAATGATCATACTCTTCCCCTGAAAATCATACATTTTTGAAATTTCACTACTCATTAGAAGCTCTCCTAACAAATCAAGATAATAGTTCTATAAGCTTATAAGTGATACGTCTTTTTTGCTAATCCAATCACCAGATCAGTCAGCATGCTTTCCGCATCCGCTCGGTCAATCATGCCACGAATAAGCAAACCTGCTAACCAGTTAGCGCATGCACGACGCCAGACGTCATGCCTGGCTGGAATGGAGTGGAAAACACGAGTGTCATCGATAAAGCCAACAGAATTGTAAAGACCTGCAGTTTCCATTACCTGGTCAAAATATCTACGCATTCCGTTCCAGGAATCATGGAACCACCAGGGTGGACCAATTTTGATAGCCGGGTATGCTCCAGCAAGTGGTGCAAGTTCCCTGGAATAGTTGGATTCGTCGAGAGTAAATAAAATGATACTAAGTGCGGGGTTGTTCCCAAAACTATCCAATAACGCGTGCAAGTTGCGGGTAAATTCAGCGCGAACAGGTATATCAAATCCCATATCCGGACCAAATTTTGTCATCACCGTCGGGTTATGATTGCGATAAACAAATGGGTGAATTTGCAATACCAGACCATCTTCCACACTCATGCGTGCCAGTTCACATAACATGTGTGCAGAAAATAAAGTCGAGTCCTCTGGTAAACAATCAGCTTTCAATGCCCGTTGAAAAATCGATTCGATTTCCGGGGCGGAAAGCCAACCTGTCAGAATTTGGGCAGGGCTGATGTCGGAAGCGGTGGCTCCCAATGATTTGAAATACCCTCTCCTTTGTTCGATTGCTTGTATAAAGGTTTTAAAATCAACCACATCAATTCCACTCACCATTGACAGATTATTAATGTGGAATATCCAATCCGGTTGCTGGATTTTGATCAAATCGTCCGGTCGAAATGTGGGAATAATTTTTATTTCAGGATACGCTTCCCGAATCAAAAGATGATGTTCGAGTGTATCGGTGGCTGCATCGGTAGTAGCCAGAACCTCAATATTCAACCGCTGAAATAGATTGCGTGGTGAAAAGGTTTCGCTTTCAAGCTTATCTGCAATTTGATCATAAATGCTGTTTGCTGTTTTTCTTTCCAGTTTTTCTTCAATCTGAAAGACATTTGCAAGCATTTCCGAAAACCAAACTCCGCTTGGCGTCCCCCGAAACAGGTAGAAGTTATCCCCAAAGAGCTGCCATACTGTTCTCGGATCCTTGCGTGACATGATTTCTTCAAAAGGGATACCTTGCGAATAAAGCATCCGGTAAATATAGTGATCTGGTTGAATTAACAGAACTACCGGATTGTTAACCTTTGGTTTTTGTTGGCTAAATAAAGAAGGGTCTACATGGCTGTGGGGTGAAACGATCGGGAGATATCGGATAGTGGAGTATAAATCCTCGGCGATTTCTTTTTGTTTTGGTATTGGGTCAAATAAGCGATCTGGTTTGAGCATTCGAAACCTTAATTCATTTTGTCAAAATGGATATTGCAAAAATGACTTGAATTCGGCTATAATATGTTAGCGCTAACGTGCATTCTTAATTATATCAGATTTCTCTTTTCGAACAATAGGGTAAAGTCATGAAAAAAAGATCTACGCTTGCAGATGTTGCAAAAATTGCGAATGTGTCCATGATGACTGCGTCCAGGGCAATCAATGGGAAACCGGGTCTGAGTGAAGATTTGCGTCAGAGAATTTTGGAGATCGCAACGAACTTGGGGTATCGCCCGAATATTATCGCACGTGGGCTGGCAACAAGTAAAACGTGTTTTATTGGACTGATTGTTCCGGACATCACCAATCCATTTTTTGGCCAGATCGTCCGCGGAGTCGAAAACGCAGCCTTCGAAAATGGATACAATCTTTTTTTGGTGGATACAAATGAGGATTTAGTACGTGAAACTTCTGCACTGGATTCTTTGTGGCAGAACGATATCGATGGTTTAATTCTTTGTAGTTCACGTCTTCCGGAAACGGACCTTATTTCGCAGATTAACCGCTTTCCTGCAGTGGTTCTTGTGAATCGCGAATTAGAGGATATTCTCCCGAATTCGACCACCATCAATCTAAACGATTTTGAAGGTGCGCAAATCGCAACGCGATATTTCCTGCAACACAACCGAAAACATATCGGTTACCTTGGAGGACCCATGAATTCGGTATCCAATCAAAGGCGTCTTTCTGGTTTTCTCAATGTAATCAAAACGTCCGGAAACTATGACATTAACAATATTTTAGACGACAATGTGCCTGACACGAGTGGCGGTTGGTTGGCAGCCTTAAATTTATTAATCAGAAATCCAAATCTGGATGCTGTTTTTGCCTTTAATGATTTGATGGCTGTTGGTGCCATGCAAGCTTTACAGGAAGTGGGGAAACGCATTCCGGAAGATATTGCTGTTATTGGCGTAGATGATATTCCGTTGGCAACGATCATTCATCCCCAATTATCAACATTACATGTCGATTTGCAAAACATCGGCAAAGTTGCAATGCAATCACTTCTCAATCTGGTCTCAGATTCACCAACACCAACTAATTTAAAGATTGACCTGGAACTATTTTTACGGGATTCATCCTGAACGTATGCAATGCATTTTATAAGAGATTATTCAATAGGAAAATATTTTTAAGGAGCAATGATGAGCAAAAAATTAGTGATTCCATCTACTGGCGCATTGGATCTTCTTTCATTAGGCGCATTGATTCACCGCGTTGACCCAGGCATTATTCCATTCCGCAAGTCCACACAATGGTCTGTGCATGTCAGTGGTGGCGAGTTTAATGTTGCCGCCAATCTTTCCGATTGTTTCCAATTAAGAACCGGGATAGCCACAGCGGTGGTTGATTATCCGATCGGTGATTTGATTGCCGAACGTGTCCGGGCAATGGGTGTGCAGCCGTTCTATAAAAATTTCAAACACAATGGTGTCAACGGCCCGAATATGGCGACTGTTTTCAGTGATCGTGGTTATGGCATGCGTGCGCCGATGGTTTTTTACAATCGTTCCAATGAAGCTGCTGCGCAATTAAAGCCAGGCGATTTCGATTGGAAAACGATTTTTGCATCCGGAATTCGCTGGTTTCATAGCGGGGGTATTTTTGCTGCTTTGTCAGAGTCAACCGGGGAAGTCATCATTGAAGCGATGCAGGCA
Source organism: uncultured Anaerolineaceae bacterium (assembly GCA_964586385.1). Lineage (GTDB taxonomy): Bacteria > Chloroflexota > Anaerolineae > Anaerolineales > Anaerolineaceae > UBA6170. The sequence goes on along the minus strand of CAZPIM010000056.1, from coordinate 6,898 downwards.
GCCAAATCTGCCGGGGCAGTAGTCTCTTTTGATCTGAATTATCGCGCCAAGTTATGGAATATCTGGGGTGGACCGGAAAAAGCGCAATCGGTGATTCGTCGAATCGTCGAAAATGTGGATGTCCTGGTAGGCAATGAGGAAGACTTGCAATTGGGACTTGGCATTAAAGGTCCGGAGATCACAGCAAAATCCAAGCTGGATACAACAGTATTTTTGGGGATGATTGATCAGGTCGTTGAAAAATATCCACAGTTGAAAATTCTCGCCACAACGTTGCGGGAAGTACATTCGACCAACCATCACAGTTGGGGAGCGGTTGCCTGGATCGAAGGCCAGTCGTATTTCTCACCCGTAACCGAACTGGATGTTTACGATCGCGTTGGTGGCGGCGATGGTTTTGCTGCCGGTCTTTTCTATGGACTTCTGACAGGGGAACAGCCACAGGATGCAGTTAACCTGGGTTGGGCACACGGTGCACTTTTAACCAGCTTCCCGGGCGATACAACCATGGCCACTTTAGATCAGGTCAGGTCATTCGCCAAAGGCGGATCTGCACGTATTCAGCGTTAGCACAAAAAGATATAATCAGACTAAGACGATGTGTCTTTGATAAATTAAACATGATCAGGAGTTCGATATGTCCGGTCTAATACGATCATCTGCCTGGCAAGCCCTCGAAAAACATTATCAGGAAATAAAAGATTTTCACATGCGCGATTTGTTCAACAATGATCCAGCTCGTTTCAATCGTTTTTCATTGCGCATAGGCGAAATTCTATTTGACTATTCCAAAAACAGGATCACGGATGAGACTATTACATTACTAATCAATCTTGCTAACCAGGCAGGATTGGGCAGTAAGATCGAAGAAATGTTCCGCGGTGAAAAAATAAACACCACCGAAAACCGGGCAGTCTTGCATGTTGCTTTGCGAAACCGTACAGGTCATCCAATCCTTGTCGATGGAAAGGATGTCATGCCGGAGGTAAACCGGGTCCTGGAGAAAATGCGCTCATTTTCAAGGTTGATTCGTGACAAACAATGGAAGGGCTTTAGCGGTAAATCCATTACTGACATTGTCAATATCGGTATTGGTGGCTCAGATCTTGGTCCAAAAATGGTCTGTGAAGCGCTTAAACCATACGGACATCCGGATTTAAATGTTCATTTTGTCTCTAATGTCGATTCTACGGATTTGGTTGAAACCCTGAAAAACTTGAATCCGGAAACCACTTTGTTTCTGGTGGCTTCGAAAACCTTCACTACTCAGGAAACCATGACAAATGCCCATTCTGCCCGGAATTGGTTGCTTGAAAAGGCAAAAGAGGAAAGTGCAGTTGCACGGCATTTCGCAGCCATGTCCACCAACACAGCTGAGGTGCAGAAATTTGGCATTGATCCCCAAAACATGTTCGAATTTTGGGACTGGGTAGGCGGGCGATATTCAGTTTGGTCGGCAATCGGCTTATCGATCGCCATTTATTTGGGCATGGATAACTTTGAGGCTTTATTATCGGGAGCATACCAGGTCGATAACCATTTCCGCAACACTCCTTTTAAGGAGAATATTCCGGTGATCATGGCATTACTTGGCATTTGGTACAACAACTTCTTTGGAGCAAAATCGCATGCCATATTACCGTATGACCAGTACTTAAAATCCTTCCCGGCTTACTTTCAGCAGGGGGATATGGAAAGCAATGGCAAAAGTGTCAACCGTCAGGGGGAATGGGTGGATTATGATACCGGTCCGGTGATTTGGGGACAACCCGGCACAAACGGTCAGCATGCCTTCTACCAATTGATCCATCAGGGAACACAATTAATCCCCTGCGATTTTCTCGCGGCGGTTAACAGCCAAAACCCGATGGGTGATCATCATAACATTCTGCTTTCCAACTACTTAGCCCAAAGCGAAGCTTTGATGAAAGGTAAAACCAGGGAGGAAATTGAGGTTGAATTGGCAGATCAGAATGTTTCGGATGAACGACGAAAAATTCTAATCCAGGCAAAAACTTTCACTGGAAATCGTCCTTCCAATTCGTTCCTTTACCCAAAATTAACACCACATGTCTTGGGTGCATTGGTCGCCCTCTATGAACACAAGATTTTCATCCAAGGTGTCATCTGGCATATTAATTCCTTTGACCAAATGGGCGTGGAACTCGGGAAACAATTAGCCAAAAAGATTTTACCTGAGTTATTGCATGATCAGCCGGTTACCGAACATGATTCTTCTACCAATGGATTAATCAATACCATCAAAGCATTCAAAGATTAGAAAAATTGGTTGAATAAAAGAACGCTTTGCACCTTAAAACGTTAATTTTCGAAAGAAAGTTATGCATAACATTGTTCACCAGGAACAATGATTGATACTCCTTTTTGAATAAAAAATTCAGTTTTCTAAAACGTTTTCAGTTCAATTATTTTGCGAACATTATTGATTTGATCCCTAACCGCATTTGTTGCTGTTCCGCCAATCACTGCCCTGGTTTCAATACTCCTTTGTGCAGAAAAAAAGGATTTCCAATCCAGAAAGGCTCCTTGCGTGCAGGATTGCCAATCTTCCTCGCTAAGTGAATCCAGGCTTAAGTTTCGATCCAGTGCAAGTTTGACTGCTTTTCCGACCATGATATGCGCTTCCCGGAAGGGGATACCGCTTTTGACCAGGCTATCAGCAATATCTGTAGCGAACAAGGATGGATCCAAGGCCGTGTCGATTTTTGCTTGATTTACAGTCAATGTTTCGATGGCTTTTCCGATCACAGGCAGAACTGACATCAATGTATCGAAGACCTGGAAAACGGCTTGTTTGTCTTCTTGAAGGTCTTTGTCATAGGTTGAAGGAAGCCCTTTTAAGCTGGCTAAAAATCCACATAACACACCCAGCATTGTTCCAGACTTACCGCGTGCAAGCTCAAAAACATCGGCATTTTTCTTTTGTGGCATCAGACTGGAACCACTGGAATAGGCATCACTCAATGTAAAAAAACCAAATTCGGAGGATGTGAAAATCACGATTTGTTCAGCCAGATGAGCCAGGTGTACACCGCACAAAACTGCATTGAACAGAAACTGGGCAGCAAAATCCCGGTCAGAAACAGCATCAATACTATTTTGGCTGATCTCCTCAAAACCAAGCTTCCCGGCCAATTCCAGGCGATCAATCGTAAAGCCGCTGCCTGCGACTGCACCACTTCCCAGTGGCATCACACTGGCTTGCTTCTGAATCGATTTCATTTGCCGCAAATCCCGTTCAAGAGGCCAAAAAAAGGATAACCACCAGTGACTGAGCAAAATGGGTTGAGCCCGTTGTAAATGGGTATAGGAAGGCATGATTATGCCAAAGTCCTGCTCAGCCCGCTGTAGGAAATGCCTTTGCAGATCATTGATTGCCTTCAGTAAGTCGTTAATATTTTCCATCATCCATAAACGAAAATCGGTCGCCACCTGGTCGTTGCGGCTGCGCCCTGTATGCAATTTTCCGGCAACCGGACCGATAATTTCGAACAGTCGCCGTTCCACCGCAGTGTGGATATCTTCGTCTTCCGGTTGAGAGGAGAATTTTTGGGATAAGAACTCCTGTTGAATCTGTTTCAATCCGGATTGGATGGATCCGGATTCAGATTTCGTCAGAATTCCAATTTTTTCCAATGCGGAAGCCCAGGCGATGCTGGCTTGTGTATCCTGTTTTGCCATTCGGTAATCGAAAGATATCGATGCATTCAAATCCCAGGCTTTTTGGTCCATTTTTTGGGTAAATCGTCCTCCCCAGAGTGTCATCGAATTCCTCCTTAATCTCTTTTAAAGCGGGAATAATCCGGTTTTGGCATCTTCAATCCGGATACTGGTAAACCATTCATAGCACGCACTTTAAGTGGCAGCCCGAACAAATGAATAAACCCTTCTGCATCGGATTGGTCATACACATCTTCTTTACCAAAGGTTGCAAAATCCTCCCGGTACAGGCTGAATTTGCTTTTCCTGCCAACCGGAATGATATTACCTTTGTACAGTTTCAATCGCACTTCGCCAGTGACTGGACCCTGCGTTGCATCCACAAAAGCTGCCAGCGACTCACGTAAAGGCGAGAACCACATCCCGTCATAGACTAATTCAGCATATTTGATCGCAACCTGATCTTTGTATGCGATTGTCTGGCGATCCAAAACCAGCGATTCCAACTCCTGATGGGCAGCATATAAAATGGTACCGCCAGGAGTTTCATACACGCCGTGACTCTTCATTCCGACCAGCCGGCCTTCTACCAGATCCACCCGACCGATTCCATAAGCCCCGCCAATCTCATTCAGTTTCGAAAGAAGTTGCACCGGGCTTAAATGTTTACCATTGATGGCGACTGGTGTACCGGTTTCGAATTGTATATCCACATACCCTGCTTCATCGGGAGCATTTTCAGGTGATTGTGAGATCATATACATGCTTTCTTCGGGCTCGTTCCAGGGGTCTTCCAATAATCCACCTTCATGGGAGAGATGCCAGAGATTTCTGTCCCGGCTGTAAATGGACTTTACTGTGGCAGTCACAGGCACATGATGCGCTTTGGCGTACGCGATGGCATCTTCCCTTGATCGGATATCCCATTCACGCCACGGAGCAATGATCTTTAAACGTGGATCCAATGCAGCGAAAGTCAGTTCAAATCGAACCTGGTCATTCCCTTTACCGGTTGCGCCATGTGCTAGTGCATCTGCACCCACCTCATGTGCAACATCAATCATATGTTTCGCAATGATCGGCCGCGCCATCGATGTACCCAATAGGTATTTGCGTTCATAAATTGCTCCGGCTTTTAATGTGGGAAAAATGAAATCTTCCACCAGTTCCTCACGCATATCATGAATGATTAATTGACTGGCACCCGAGGCAATCGCTTTTGCTTCCAACCCGTCCAATTCTTCTGCCTGCCCCACATCTGCACAAAAACACACCACTTCGCAGCCATAATTTTCCTTTAACCAGGGAACAATCACCGAAGTATCCAGACCACCTGAATATGCCAACACGACCTTTTTGAATTCTTTTTTGCTTATCATTTTTGCTGTCCTTTGCTTGATTATGGAAATAAAAAAAGCCCTCCAGGAAGGAGAGCTTTGCTTTTGAAATAAAGATTAAGAACCGATTCTTAAAGCACTAACACCCGTCTTCCCAAATGTTTCGGGATACGATACGACGAGCACGAGCGCGTAAGGTTAAAAGCATCGATTTCATTGCGCTAAAGTTTACAGCCTCAGGAATGCACTGTCAAGCTATTGGAGGATTTCATTTTTGTAATGCAGGATTGAATTTCATCCTCTTGGTGGGCTGGATAAATCCATGAAAAGAGTAAAATAAACGGGAGAACGAAACAATTGTATTTATCTTTAATGGAGTCACTCATGCTTATCCGTTATTATCTTGCCATTAACCTCATCACATTCCTGGTGTGGGGATTTGACAAATGGCGTGCTCAAAACCAACAATGGCGTGTCTCAGAACGTATTCTTTTTTCATTAATCATCATTGGTGGTGCTTTTGGTGCGCTGGTTGGAATGCAAATCTTTCGCCATAAAACCAAAAAAACCAGGTTTTGGGTCATTGGAATTTTGGCTGGCATAATACATATTGCATTTATTTTTTATTTTTCTTCGTAATTATATAAAATTTACTATTCCCAGCGAGTTTCGTAGGCTGTATTTCTTTTGCTTGCAAACAACTTTGCCAGAACTACGCCGGCAATAAATCCACCGATATGTGCCCAGAAAGCCACACCACCCACATCCGAAGCCCCCATGGTCAATACACCATTAAAAAGCTGCAAGACAAACCATAATCCTAAAACAATACTGGCTGGTACGGTCGTCAAACGCATAAAATATCCGATCGGGATAAATGTTAATACCCTGCTGCGTGGATACAGAACCAGGTAGGCACCTAATACGGCAGCGATTGCTCCGCTGGCTCCGACAGTCGGGATTTGCGATGCCGGGTTGGTAAAGATATGCGCCAAAGAGGCAACAATCCCACCGGTCAGGTAAAAAATTAAGAATTTTCCCGGACCCATGCTATCTTCCACATTATCACCAAAGATCCAAAGATACAGCATGTTTCCGCCGATGTGTGCCAGCCCGGCATGCATAAACATACTGGTAAATATGTCACCAATATTTGCCAGCCCGATGGTTTGTAAGAAATTTGCCGGGATTAATGCAAATTGGTAGACAAGAGCTTCCTGGTTGGGTCCGCTTAACCACTGCAGTACAAACACGATGATGTTTATCGCAATCAGTAAATAATTCATGATGGGGACACGACGGGTTGGAATTTGATCTTTGATCGGGATCATTTTTTGTCTCCGGATGATTTGATAAAAAGATTATAGCCAATTTGTTGAAATTTTGATCAATTTGATTATTACTATATGTGACGCAGAATCCTCGATTAATACTTATTTTGCAAGTAACCATCAATCTTTTTATTTTAATTATATTTCATTCAATTGAACTGCTATCAAGTCTACAGAAAAATAACTATAATTTATATAGATATTGGTCGTTCGGTGGGGTACAAGCATGGATGGAATGATTGGTAAAACATTAGGCAAATATCAAATTGTTGAACCTTTGGGTGAAGGGGGGATGGCGACAGTTTATAAAGCCTATGATCCTTCGCTCGAACGTTATGTTGCGATAAAAATTATACGCACCATGAACCAGATGGAAACCAATTTCTTTGTAAGATTCCAGCGCGAAGCCAGAGCCTTGGCCAAACTGGATCATCCCTATATTCTCAAGGTACTTGATTTTGGCGAAGAAAATGGCATGCCATATTTGGTGATGCCATATGTGGCAAATGGGACCCTCAAACAATATACCCGCAGTCGCTTACCTTATGA
>CAZPIM010000055.1:0-17382 GCA_964586385.1 uncultured Anaerolineaceae bacterium | reverse complement strand
AAGGGTTTCTTTGATAAATTAAAAGAGGTTCTTAGTGGATAATTCTCAGTCCTGGCTTGAAGTAATGATTACCTGTGATGGTGAACTGGCTGAGGCAATATCTGAAGTGCTTTCTCGATTTGTGACCCAGGGAGTCGTTACTGAAACAGACGTAAAATACGATGATGCTGAAGAAATCCCTTTGGCTTATGGACCCGTTAAAGTCTTTGGTTATATCCCGTTCGATGAAAATCTTGAGTCGACAAAAATACAGATCGAAGAAGGTTTATGGCATTTAAATCTTATTCAACCGATCCCAGAACCAGTTTTTCGGAAAATTGAAAATCAAAATTGGATGGAAAGTTGGAAACAATTTTATAAACCAATTTTAGTCGGAGAGAAACTATTAATCCTGCCTGCCTGGCTTGAAAATCCGGTTCCAGAGCGAATTGCGGTCCGCATTGATCCATCCATGGCATTTGGTACCGGAACGCATCCTACGACGCAATTATGCATGGCTCTGTCCGAAAAACTTATACAATCTGGCGACCTTGCAATGGACATTGGATGTGGCTCAGGAATTCTTTCAATTGGAGCAGCGTTACTCGGCGCAAAAAAAGTAATTGCAGTGGATCTTGATATTCCTTCGATTGATGCAACAATAAAAAATGCTATTTCGAATAACGTACTTGAAAAAATTGAGACCGGTATTGGTTCAGTTGCTGAAATAATCGATGGGAATTATTCATTTAATACTGCGCCGGTAATCATGGTCAATATACTGGCACCAATCATTATCCGATTACTAAATTCAGGATTAACCAATTTAGTCACCGATGACGGTTTCTTAATCCTATCAGGAATTCTGGATCGGCAAGCAGATGAAGTTCAAAGCGAAGTAGAAAAACTAGGCATGAATTTGGTAGAAAAACGGCTGATTAATGATTGGGTTGGTATGACCTTTCAAAAAAAAGCAAACTAGCTTAAAGTTTTTGTTACCAAACTCTTTCTAAATCCGGATTGTCCAAATGTTTTCTTCCAACCTTTGCCATATCAATCCATTCATTTTTAACTTTTACCCGAACAACATCAGCAGTAAAGTCAGCAATAGTTGGTCCATGATTATCAAATAGATAAGAACCAACTGCATAAATATCCACAGGAACATTTAATTTTTCAAATTTGGTTATTTTTTCCGGGTTGAAACCGCCTGACACAACAATTTTCACATTGTGACAAAAATCTCTGGCTTCATTTTTCCATTGACCTGGCAAATCCCATTTTTCCCAGGCTTGGTCCAAAGTTTGTCTGACTTTAAAAACTAGTCGTGGATTAACACCAAGATCTAAGGCGGGGTCACCAAGTGGTTGAATGGATAAATCACGAAGAGAAGCGCTTGTATCTAATCTGACACCATACAAAACATACCTTTTTGCTTCTTCTTTTTCACCATTTTCGATTTTTTGAATGTAGTTTTGAAACATCGCATGACAGACTTTTTCGGAATCATTCGCACAGTCATTATTGAAATCAACCAATGCAATGCGTGGGATATTTGCTGGAAGAGTTCTCGCAAAACTTAACATCGCTGCAGCGGTATCACCCATGAAAGATGCGATGGCAGCATGTGCCACTGTTCCACCACCTGACCCACCCCACCAATCGCCTTGGGCATCAGTGGAAACAAAAGTACCCACTTCATCTGAAAAATCCAGATTGTAGCGTTGAACAGCGATGTTGTAAGCATACCCATCTGCAGCTTGCACTTCATGTAAATCAAAACGGGCAGGGAAAAAGAGAACAGGTTTCCCTTTCGCAGCAATCAAAGTTTGATAAACATTGGTCGCCACACGACTCGCGCGTGTCAAAATGCCTAATGTTGGTGTTTCTAAAATTGCAAAATCACGATATCGACCTCTAACCCTCATTATTGGTTTAACATTTAATGGGTCACCATCACTTTTAACTTTACATCCGTCATGAACAGCCCAAACCTGCAGATTTTTCGAAGTATCAACAAAAACTCCATTTTCCCAATATCCAGTGCAATGTTTTAACATTGTGATAGCTTTATCAATTCCGACAATAATTGTGTCTCCGAATCTGCGTGTAAACCATTGCATTTCGACTTCGATATCACCATTTGATATCTCTTCTTCCCGAAGTGAAACTGGTAATCGGGTTTTTTCTCCGGTAAAAACATATTGCTCACGAGTAAGATTTTCCAACATGATCATAATATTTGTAAAGTATTTATCGGTATACCAACCCTTTCGCATCCGATCAATGTCGAGTTTAAAGGTTTGATTATCCAGGCGTTTTTGATTAAAAATACTCATTCTTACCTCAGGGCGTCATTTTTTGAAGATTGGCTTCATTATAGCGAATAAAAGACAAATTTTAATAATATTAAATACGAATTGTGATAAACTTTCTTCGAGAAAAATTTTCCAATAAGGGAGAAAATATGGATAGAAAGACACATCATGTAAATATTGCCGGTATTGAGCGCGAATTACCTTTATTTGAAGTCAAACCCGGTTTGCGAATAGCTGTATTAAATATCCTTGGTGATACCGAATTGGTACAAGCGAGTGCCAAAGAATTAATGAATAAACTCCGCGGGGTTGATTATGATTTAATCGTAACTGCTGAATCGAAAAGTATCCCACTAGCGCATGCGATGGCTGTTATAAAAGGCATTAACTATATTGTCTTGCGAAAATCATATAAACCATATATGGGAGAAGCAATTCAAGTACAGACCAATTCAATCACAACAGGTACACCACAATTATTAATTTTGGACGAAAAAGATCGCCGTTCCATGAATCATAAAAAGGTTTTAATTGTTGACGATGTTATAAGCACAGGTTCTACCTTGGAAGGTATGCGAAAAATATTAGAAATGGCAGAAGCAACGATTGTCGCTGAAGTAGCAATATTTACAGAAGGTGACCCTGGCGATTGGCCAGAGATTATTTCTTTAGGAAATTTACCTTTATTTTTTGATTAATTAAAAGCCTGAAAAGGCTTTTTTTTTACTCTTCTTCCAGTATGCTGATTGCATTTTCCGGGCATTCTGCTATCGCCTCTTCCACGATGTATCTCATTTTTTCAGGTACCGGATTCATAATTACATGAGCGAACATTTCATCCCCTAATAAGAAAAGTTCAGGTGCAATGCTTTCGCAAACCCCACAACCACGGCAAATTTCCGGATTTACGATAACATGCATTTATGCCTCCATGTATTTTTCATGTTGTAATTATAGTAAAAAAATTGTGAGACTTATTAAAAAAAGGAAGGTGAATTTGTTAATTTATCTTACGCCATTCAACGCGTACACCACCACGTGCTTTACAAACATAGTTATCAGAAACTATACCCGTGGCTTTGAAATATTCATTACTGATAAATTTAATAAAATTATCGGTATTTTTTTCTTTAACAAGCGAGATAGTGCAGCCACCGAAACCTGCGCCAGTTAATCTGGATCCGAAACAATGTTCAAAGTTGTTTGCCAGTTCTACGAGCAGATCCAGTTCTGGAAGACTGACTTCATAAAAATCTCGCAGTGAAATGTGTCCATCTTGCATCAGCCGGCCGAAACCATTAATATCGCCGTTTCTTAAAAATTCCACTGCTAACCTAACCCTATAACACTCTTCAATTACATGTTTCGCTCTTTTTCGCGTTGTTGAAGGTAAAAACTTTTCATATAGGATAAATTGTTCCGGATGAATTTCACTTAAGAATTGAATATTTGGAATATATTCTTTTAATATAATTAGCGCTTCTTCACACGAATTTCGTCTTTCATTATACGCAGATGTGGAAAGCGTTCGTCTTATTTTTGAATCTGTGATGATAAGTGCAACGTCTTTAGGTAAATTAACTGGATGCCAATTAAGATTGGATGTGTCTAGAAATAATGCCGAATTTTCAACCCCATTTGCACATGCAAACTGGTCCATAATTCCACATTTCACACCAACATATTCATTTTCTGCAAATTGACACAACAAGGCCAATTCCATATCATCAATTTGCCAGAGTCCTATTTCTCTCATCAAAGCAGCAAATGCAATTTCAATTGCTGCAGATGAACTCAATCCGGAGCCAATAGGGATATTTGATGTAAAGGTTGCTTCGAATCCGAAAACTGGTAGATTTTTCTTGTGGGCAGCCCAAATTACAGCAGCTGGATACAAAGCCCAATCAGGTAATGTCTGATGATTGATATCATTTTTATCCACGAGGGATTCCAAAGAAAACAAAACTTCCTGATTTAAATCTTCTGTTCTAATTTTGAATTGCAGGTTATTTGTTTGATTTGCGCATAAGGAAACCGATCGGTCTATCGCTACTGGTAAGACAGGTCCCCCATTATAGTCGACATGTTCACCTAATAAATTCACCCGACCCGGCGATGAAACAAAGAATTCATATCGGGAAAAATCAATAATTTGTTCCTTTTTTAAAATTTCACCGTTGGTGATATTTTTCTTCATTTGATGTGTCATTTTTTTTAAAGTGAGTTCGCGTTTTCTGGCTAATTGGTTCGTTTTTTGTGTCTCCCAATAAATTAATTCTACCGGGGAATTCATCTTTGTGTAATTTGCACCACGACCACTTTTATGTTGTCTTAATCGACGATCAATATCAGTTGTCCAACCTGTATAAATCGCACCGTTCGAACATAGCAACATGTAACAATAGCAATTTGATTTCAATTTCCGGGCTTTTTTCTTTTTTTGCCAAAACCTATCATTTTTAGAAGAAATTCACCTGAGGTTGGTACTTCCGAATAATCATTCAAGTTATCCCAATCTGCTTTGCTCCGATTACTTTTCCATTCAGATTGTGTGTTTTTTGCTTCACTAATGAATTTTTGCAAATCGTCCCAATCATCATTTTCCATTAATTCACGCATGTCTTGCAATGAATACATTAAGTTGTTTATCGCGCGAATTGTGTTTTCTTTATTTAATTTTGCAGATTCTCCGAAAAGCTCTCTTTCCATTAGATTATGGATAGATTCAGATAATCCATAATAGGAATTTCCTGCAATTTTTTGACATTCTTTCCATCCGGGTTGTGATGCGAGAGAATGAACATAAGCAGCAACTATTAAATTAGGAAGGATTTCAGTTCCTGCAATTAATCCATCAATTTCAAAAGGATCAGCAAAATAAGGCGAAGAGCCAATAAACCTGGATAAATCAGAAGCAAGTTTTATTGCATCACCATCTGTTTTAGTAGAGTTTGTAATGATAATATATGAATTTTTGAAAAGATCATTGTGCGCATATACCAAATCCATGGATTGTTCAGAAAAATACTTTGGATTGAGAGTCGGATGAAAACTGATAAAATAGCTGTCTTCCGGTAAAAGCTCGTTCGTCATGTCCAAAACACTTTTTTTGATGGGTGAAGTATCCATAAGAACTGCACCGGGTTTCAATTTTGGGGCAATTGTTTCAATTGTTTCGCGAATTTCGTCGACAGGGACCGACAAAACAATAATGTCTGCATTTTCGATTGAAGCAAAGATATTCCCTGGTGTTTGATCAAATGCGCCTAATTCCAAGGCTTTCTTCTGTTTCGAATTTTCCCGATCATGTCCTATACGAACTATTTGTTGGGAATGATCTTTTAAGGCAAGTCCGATGGATACGCCAATTTTATTTAATCCAATAATGGATAGATTGATTGTCATTTCTACCTACCTGTTAATATTGCAAATAATCCGGATAGAATGGGATTCATGATTGCTCCAAAAAGGTCAAAACCGATCATCGGTAAAATAAACAGCAGAGCCATTAAGATTATTGGTCCGTATTGGTCAATACGTGCAAATCCTGGCTGAAGATTATAGGGTAAGAGTTGCCCAAGGATTTTTCCTCCATCCAATGGCGATAGTGGAATTAAATTAAAAATTGCCAAAATCAAATTGAATAATATGAAATTTAATAGTACTTGTGATACTAATGAATTTGAGAAACTTAGCAAACCAAGTCGAAATGGTATAGCACAAAGAATAGCAAGGATAAGGTTTGAAAGCGGACCAGCCAAAGAAACAAGTAAGTATGCGTAACGAGATTGACGTTTCAAGACAAATGGATTGACTGGGACTGGTTTTGCCCAACCAAAATAGGATACCAGAAAAATTACACTTCCAGCTACATCCAAATGGGCGAGGGGGTTAATGGTTAATCGCCCGTGAAGTTTCGGTGTGTCATCCCCAAAATGGTTTGCAGTCCACGCATGTGCTAATTCATGAATTGGAAAGGAAATTAATAAAACCAAAAGTTTCGTTATGATTGTTGGGAATGAAAAAATATTCATATTTTTTAGCGATTATATCATGGGTGGTATAATCCAAACGTGCTGCCGGAAATTTCCATCAATGATATCCTCCAATTAAGAAAACCCCATCCTTGTGGAAGTTATGAATGGAAAGTAGTTCGATTGGGTGCAGATATTGGATTAGTATGTTGTAAATGCGAAAGGAAAGTTTTACTTTCGCGTCGGGAATTATCAAAAAGACTGAAGAAAATCCAACATCAGGAAAATGACGGTTTGGTAAATGATTAAACCTCGTATTTTGTTTTTGTTCTCAGACACAGGTGGCGGACATCGAAGCGCAGCGGAAGCAATCATTGAAGCGTTGGAATTGGAATTCCCAAAAAAATACGAATGCAAAATGGTGGATATTTTTCGGGATTATGCACCACTCCCATTAAACTATGCACCGGAAATTTACCCAAGATTGTCAAAAATGCCGAGAATGTGGGGCTTGGGCTATCGGTTTAGTGATGGTACACGTAGAACCAGAATTTTTTATGATGCTATTTGGCCGTATTTACGCAGATCGCTTAGAAAATTATTGAAAGAAAACCCTGCTGAATTGATTGTATCGGTACATCAATTAGTAAATACCCCTTTACTTCGGGCAAGGGTGCAACATTCCAGTAGATTTGTCACTGTTGTGACAGATATGGTTTCAACGCATGCCGCCTGGTATCATCCAGGTGCCGATTTGGTTATTGTTCCAACAAATAGCGCAAAAGAAAAAGCTCTTAAGCACGGATTACCTATGGAAAAAATAAAAGTTATAGGTCAGCCAGTCGCTGATAAATATACGGGAAATTTCGACACAGTTGAAAATTTACGGAAGAAATTAAATTGGTTACCAAATATAAAGACTTTCGTCCTGGTGGGTGGGGGAGAAGGCATGGGAAATATTGAAAGATATGCATCGGCAATCAATGAAGCCAATTTGCACTGCCAGTTAATCATCATTGCAGGGCGAAATGAAGAATTAAGAAAAAATCTTGTTAATAATCATTGGAATATACCGTGCAAAATATATGGATTTGTTAATGAGATGCCGGAAATTATGCATGCTGCTGATGTATTGATTACGAAAGCTGGTCCAGGAACAATTAGTGAAGCATTTATCGCCGGGTTACCGCTCATTTTATTCTCAAAAATGCCTGGTCAGGAAGATGGCAACGTTGATTACGTTGTAAAAAATGGTGCAGGTGTATGGACCCCTGAACCAGACCAGATGGTAAATACCTTAAAAATTTGGTTGGAAAACCCAACATTATTTAAGGTATACAAAACGAATTCAGAAAAACTTGCGCGTCCCAACGCAACTCGCCAAATAGCCCGGGTTTTATCTGATCAAGTATTGCCAAGGATGGATCATCATTCAAAGATAAGTGTATAATTTATTGTATGCCTATACTTGACCCAAATAGTATTGAGTTTTTTAGTAAAAGTTCTGATCAAACGAAACGATTGGGAACGCGTTTAGGTGCATTCCTCAATAAAGGTGATATTGTTTGTTTGTCTGGTGATCTGGGGACAGGCAAGACAACTTTTGTTCAAGGTTTAGCAAAAGGATGGGGATCATTGGATTTAGTTACCAGCCCAACTTTTGTAATCATTAATCAATATCGGAAACCTGATGGGGAAATCTTACATCACATGGATGCATACCGTCTATCTGGTGCAATTGATGCAATAAATCTTGATATGGATCAAATAATTACCACAGGTGCTTTGGTGCTCGAATGGCCGGAATTAATCCAATCTGCTTTGCCACAAAGCCATCTTTGGATTGATTTAAAATGGGTGGATGATTTTCAAAGACGCATGGTTTTTACCGGCAAAGGGATCCATTACCAACAATTATTAAAAGAATTTCGTATTAAATCATTTGGAGGTTAAAGAATGATATTTGCTGTTGATACCTCCACTACGTCGGTGGGATTAGCATTATTTGATGGTACTCAAGTGATTGGTGAGATGAATTGGCAAACCAAAAATCACCATACTGTAGAGTTGGCACCGGCAATTGATTATTTGTTTTCGAGAAGTGGTATACAAACGAAAGATTTAAAAGCATGTGCAGTTGCTTTAGGTCCTGGTTCTTTTACAAGTTTGAGAATTGGTTTATCACTCATTAAAGGGCTTGCCTTATCTTTACGTTTACCGATTATTGGAATTCCAACCCTGGATTTCCTTGCCCAGGCACAACCAGCAAAAAATATGCCAATGATTGCAGTGTTACAAGCCGGAAGATCAAGGTTTGCTGTTGGGAAGTATAAGCAAAAATCAAGCAATTGGATTAAAGAAGGTGAGAGTCTAATTTTGACGATAGATGAGATTGCTGATTCAATTGAAGCTCCTACATATGTATGCGGTGAACTTTCTGCTGAGGACAGGCAAATTCTTAATCGAAAACGGCGTAATGTTGTTTTAGGACATCCGGTGCATTGTGTTCGCAGAGCTTCGTTTCTAGCTGCAATGGCATGGAAAAGATACAAAGTCAATGATTTCGATGACAGTAATGCTTTAGCACCTATCTATCTTCATTTGGCAAATCCAGTCCCGTGATTCATTTCGACCCAGAACAATTACAAAATATTAAGATTAGGAAAATGACATCCAGTGATATTCCTATGGTTTTAGAAATAGATTTGTTATCATTTCCTAATCCATGGCCAAAGAATGCTTATGAATATGAAATCCATCAAAATCCTAACTCAAGACCCTGGATTGGATCGATCTTAGATGGGGGAAATGAAATGATTTGTTCTTTTGCGGTATTTTGGAATATTATTGATGAAACACATATCGGTACTATAGCAGTTCATCCGGACTATCGAAACTATGGAATAGGAACAAAATTTTTAAGGGAATTATTGTCGATTTCCAAAAAAGAAGGTATGGTAAGAGCATTACTCGAAGTTCGGGAATCCAACTTGCAAGCGATTAAAATGTATAAAAAATTCGGATTTGAAGTTGATGGAATTCGAAAAAAATATTATCGTGATAATGGTGAAAACGCTCTTTTATTGTCCACGTCATTAATAACAAATACTTAGGACACTGATAACTGTAACAAAGTGAAATTTTAATGGAGCTAAATTTGGATGCAATCCCAGGACTCGAAGATATTTCAAAACAAGTAGCAATTTGTAAGAATTGTGGATTAAATTCCACACGAAAGTACGCCGTTCCCGGAGAAGGTCCATCAAATTCCAGAATAATGTTTATTGGTGAAGGACCAGGTTTCCACGAAGATCAACAGGGAAGACCATTTGTTGGAGCGGCGGGAAAATTTTTGGATGAATTGTTGGCGAATGCAGGACTGAAACGAAATGATGTATTCATCACGAATGTGGTTAAATGCAGACCCCCGGGAAATCGGGATCCACAGGAAGAGGAATTGATCGCTTGTGCCAATTATCTTGATCGTCAAATTGAAATCATTAATCCGGAAGTGATCGTGACGCTTGGAAGATTTTCGATGGCAAAGTTTTTTGGAAATGTGAAGATTAGTCAAATTCATGGGCAGGCAAGAATGATTAATGAGAGACTTATCGTCGCAATGTTTCATCCAGCTGCTGCCCTTCATCAACCAGGTTTGAAGAGTACATTAATCGATGATTTTTCAAAATTACCTGGTTTTTTGAAAACGATTACGATAAAAGAAGACGAAGTGCAAAAACAAAGTTTTGAACACAAAATTTCAGAAAAAATTGATCCACCACAACCATCGCAATTGTCTTTATTTTAGTATTACGCAATAGGTAATTCACAGAATATAAAATTATTTAATTCTTTAAATTGAGGAAAACATGGATATCAAGAACGATTTATTATCAAAGTTAGAAAATCGTACGGCGAAAGTAGCAATTTTAGGCATGGGTTATGTTGGTTTACCACTCGCAGTAGTTTTCGCAGAGGCGGGTTTTGATGTGATCGGTATTGACCCAATTCAAGAGAAGGTTGATCTTTTGAATAAGGGTGAAAGCTACATTCTGGATATTTCATCTCTTCAGGTAAAAAATCTGGTTGATGCAGGCAAATTGCGCGCATCATCGGATTTTTCTGAATTAAGTATGGTTGATGCAGTATCAATATGTGTTCCTACTCCACTCCGAAAAACAGGTGACCCGGATTTATCTTTTATCATTTCTGCTTCTGAAGCTTTATCAAATCACATGCATAAAGGGATGGTTGTCGTTTTGGAATCGAGTACCTATCCCGGGACTACCAGAGAAATGGTTTTACCCAGGCTTGAAGAGTGTTGCAAATTAGCTGTAGGAAAAGAATTTTTTCTGGCATTTTCACCCGAACGCGTTGATCCAGGAAGAAAAGACTGGACAACCAAAAATACACCTAAAGTAATTGGTGGGATTACGGCTGATTGTTCTGAAGTTTCTGCAATCTGGTACAAACAGGCATTAGATTCGGTGGTATCAGTCTCGTCCACCGAAGTTGCAGAAATGGCAAAATTATTGGAAAACACATTCCGAATGATCAATATTGGTCTGGTAAATGAGTTGGCTATCATGTGTGACCGCCTGAATGTTGATGTTTGGGAAGTGATTGATGCGGCTGCGACTAAGCCATTTGGGTTTATGAAATTTACTCCCGGCCCTGGTTTAGGTGGGCACTGTATCCCCATTGATCCACTTTATTTATCCTGGAAATTGAAATCATTAAATTACACAGCCAGATTTATTGAACTGGCATCCGAAATAAACACCAACATGCCACGATTTGTTGTCGGAAAAGTTCAAGATGCACTTAACGAGGTAGGCAAATCCGTTAAAGGAAGCAAAATATTGATTCTAGGCGTTGCCTATAAACCGGATATTGATGATATGCGGGAATCTCCTTCCCTGGATGTTATTCATCTTCTGGAAAATAAGAACGCAAATGTTGATTATCATGACCCCTATGTTCCTCACATCCACCATGAAGAGTGGGATATGGACTCAGTTACGGATTTGAACCAAGCATTAAAAGAGTCCGATTGTGTGGTGATCGTGACAAATCATAAAAGCTATAACTATGCCGAGATTCTTGAATATTCGAAATTAATTGTTGATACCAGAAATGCACTTGGAAAAATTGGAAAAAATAATCCAAAAGTCATAAAACTTTAGGCAGAATCTACTTTCCTTCAGAATCAGGCAGTTTTTACTAAGCTCTTTTGACAATTGAATTTCGTTTGCAAACTTAAATTTTAGGTCAATTAAATTTCCGATAATTTGCAACAAAATTCTCGTTGTCTGGGGAATGAAAGATTCATTGCCTGGTGAGGTAAAATAACTTCAACAATCTACCAGGCAATATTGAACTTTGGGACTGAAAAGGCTGGAACTAGAATACCAGTATGAGTAAATTGAACAAAATTCTTGAAGGATTAAAACAGGATCAATTGATTAAGAGAGTCTTAACAAACTCTTCTTATTTGTTTAGCAGTAATACCTTAAGCAGTGGATTAACAACCATTCAAGGTGTATTAGCAGCAATTATTCTAGGGCCAAAGGATTATGGTTTACTTGGTTTAATTATTACGTTTGCTTCCAATGTCAATCGTTTGTTATCATTTCGAATGGGTGAACTGGTAATTAAATTTGCTGGTTCATATTTAGAAAATGGAGAAAAAGAAAAAGCTTCGGCTGTCATAAAATTTGCCGGATTTGCTGAGATCATTACATCAATTACAGCATATTTACTTTTATTGTTGACTGCTCCCTTCGCATCCAAATATTTGCTAAAGAACCCGGAATTATCCAATTGGATCATGATTTATGGGGTTGCGCTGCTGGCAAATTTCATGACGGAAACATCGACTGCGATTTTACAACTAGCTAATAAATATAAATCGATTGCTTTATTCAATTTAATTCAAAATATTGTTACAGCGATATGGATCATTATTTTATTTTTTACGCAAGGAAACTTATTTGAAATTTTAACAGCATACTTGATTGGTAAATTTGTTTTCGGTTTTAGCATTTCTATTGCTGGGGTTCTTCAACTCAACAAGTTAATAGGTAGTCATTGGTGGTCAAGCAGATTTAACCTTATTCAGAATAAAAAAGAAATCATCCGATTTGCAATTTCAACTAATTTGAGTGGGACAGTAAATTTATTAATCAGAGATAGCGAAGTTCTTTGGTTTGGGTATTTTTGGTCTGCGGAAATTGTCGGTTATTACAAATTTGGATTAGCAATACTTAACCCGATAATGTTACCAATTAATACACTCATATCAACCACCTATCCGGAAATAAACAAATTAATATCTCAAAAATTATGGAATCCATTAAGAAAATTCCTCAAAAAGATTACATTTATTTCACTTCTCTGGACAGGTGCGTGTGCGGTTGGACTTGCAGTTTTTGGTGAATGGATATTGTCCTGGATAAAAGATGGAAAATTTTTGCCTTCTTTACCAATTACCTTTGTTTTATTGATAGGCTATGGATTTGCTAATATCTTTTTCTGGAATAGGAATCTATTGTTATCTTATAATCGCCCAAATACACCATTGGTTATCATGGGAGTATTTGGCATAATCAAAATAATTATTATGTTGATCACCGTACCTAAATTTGGATATTTGTATCAGGCTTCTTTATTGAGTTTGTATTTTGTATTCACAGTATCCGCGAATTCATTTTTGGGTTTGAGACTCATCCGAAATTCTTATGCTGATAGCGATTCAGGGTGATTTAACATGCATATCGGTGTAATATCAACCAGCCAAATCCCTTCCAGTACTGCCAATAGTATTCAAGTAACTAAAGTTTGCCAGGCTTATAAGCAAATTGGTCATGAAGTAACTTTATATGTGCCTGGAGATAGGGATGTGAATTGGGAAGTTATAAGAAGGACTTATGGTCTATCAGAAAAATTTCAAATCGAGTGGATACGCTCTGAAAGATTGTTCCATCGATACGATTTTGCATTAAAAGTTATGAAAAAATCCAGAAAAATTGGCTTTGATTTGTTTCATACCTGGACTCCCCAAGTAGCTTTATTTTCAAACATATTAAAAATGCCATATTTATTAGAACTTCATGAACTACCCACAGGTCGGTTAGGACCTTATATTTATAAATCCATTCTAAAATCATCTTTTCGAAAGAAAAGGTTTTTACCAATAACCAATGCTTTACGAATTCGTTATGAAGCAGAATTCCATTTAAATTTTTTACCTGAAGAAGTGGTTATTTCTCCGGATGGGGTCGATATAGAAAGGTATATTAATCTGGGTTCTGCAAGTGAATCACGCAATCTTTTAGGTCTCCCGGATTGTTACAGCGCTGTCTACACTGGTCATTTATATGCCGGTCGGGGTATGAATTTATTGATAGAGTTAGCAAAACTTCTGCCGGACATCAACTTTATTTGGGTAGGTGGTAGACATAATGACCTGGAATATTGGAAAATTAAAATAAACGAAATCGGAATTCGAAATATTATTTTAACCGGGTTCGTTGATAATGAATTGATACCAAATTATCAGGCTGCCGGAGATGTATTATTGATGCCGTATGAAAAAGAAATCTCTGGTAGTAGCGGGGGGAACACAGCCGAATATTGTTCCCCAATGAAAATGTTCGAGTATCTTGCAACTGGTCGCCCAATTATAAGTAGTGATTTATCCGTATTGCACGAAGTACTAAATTCAACAAACGCGATATTTTGTGATTCGGATGACCCAATTTGCTGGAAAAATGCAATAATTAAACTAAAGAATTCCCCCGAAGTTGGTGACAATCTATCTAAGAACTCCATTGAAGATGCAAAAAAATATACATGGGTCAATCGTTGTATAAACGGGCTAAAGAATTTTTTATGACAAAAAATTATCAAAAAATCGCGATATCTTTAATAATTGGGCTTTTCTTAAGTTTAATTTTCTTCTGGTTGTCGGGTGCCCCATTTATTAATGTTTTTCCTGGAAGTTTTATCTTGACTTCGGTAGGCACTTATCTGCTTGCATTGACAATCTATACAACGGGAAAAAGTAAAATTTTACGATGGATAATCATCTTTGGATTCTTAATCCGCATGATATTTGGAATTTTTATTACATCCAGCTTACCGGTAATTGGATATGATGAGCCTACCCAAAATAATGGCTATTTATTCAAGGATGCTTTCAATCGGGATACACAAGCCTGGAAAATTGCAAAATCGGAAAAACCATTTTTTGGTATTCTTGACGAAGAATTTATTTATGATCAATATGGTGGTCTTTTTGTTTTAAGCACCTTTGTTTATAAAGTTTTTTCCCCTTTATTCCATAATAAGCTTTTGATCATTTTTCTTGCCGCACTAATAAGTTCGATCGGTATCTCTTTTATTTGGAAAATTCTTTCTCCAAACCGGCAAATTCAACTTATTGGAACGCTGATTTATGCTTTTTATCCGGATGCAATTTTATTCAGTTCTTCTCAAATGCGCGAACCTTTTCTGCTTGGATTATCGGCAATTTTGTTCTGGCTGGTCATGTCTCAGGAAACGCACTTGAAGAAAAAAATAATCCCCGGACTTATTATTTCTGGATTGATACTCTCCATTTCAGCAAAAATTGGGATTTTTATACTTGCCTTTGCATTAATTTGCCTGTATCTAAATCAAATTTCAGAATTTTCGAGAAAAATATTTAATAAAAAAATATTTGTTTTAGTTTTTGTCTTTTTAATTGGGTTAGGCATATTTAGTATTCGCTGGATTTTGGATGCAGGAAAATGGGATGCGATATTGGCACTAGGTAGTTCAGGTTGGATCCAGCAAATATTTTCACAAATTCCAGAATTTTTACATCTCCCGTTTATTACGATTTATGGATTGTTACAACCAGTTCTTCCAGCGGCAATTGTTGAACCGTCGATTCCTGTTTGGAAATTTATCGGAATTTTTCGGTCTTTAGGCTGGTTCATTTTGTCATCGTTATTTCTCTATAGTTTCGTTTTCATTTTAAGAAACAAGGAAAATTCTAGACGAAAAGAATGGATTATTTTTTTCAGCATGATCGCATTTTGGATTCTTTTATCCTCTTTACGGGCAGGTGGAGATATGTGGGATAATCCAAGATATCGACTGAGCCTGTTAGTTCCAATTTCTCTTCTCCTGGGTACGAGTACTTCATTTGCCATTCAAACCAAGGATCATTGGTTATGGAGAATTTTTGCAGGTCAGTTGGTTCTAAATGGTTTCTTTTTACAATGGTATATCAGTCGTTATACCAATATATGGGGAAAATTAGATTTTCCAGTCATGGTTGGACTGATAATACTGATTAATGCTTTAATTCTTGGGCAAGGTATTTACTGGGAAATTCGAAAGAATCGGAAACTTTAATTTATGATATTTGAGTTTCACTTTCCATATTGATCACGTAAAATGACGCACTACATATGCCAAAGATAATCCAGATGTAGGGCAAAGCAAAACTGTCGATACTAAACCCTTCAAAAATTAGAGCGATCAAAGCAATTTTTAATACGTGCCCCATAAATATAGCCGATTGATTTTGTTTTTTCTTCAACTCAGAACCTTGGACCCATAATAAAATCAACCAGGAAACGTAAATAATAAAACCAATGATACCTGTTTCAGAGAGAAGCCTTGTCCAAAGATTCTTATTGTTGGCCTGGTAATTTGCTCGAAATAAAATCTCCCTAGGTTCATCCAAGATTGAAGCAAAAGCAGGCATATATTGCTGAAAATAGAAACCATAATTACCTAAACCCACACCGATCAAAGGGTGATCATTAAAAATATTCCAACCAGTCTCCCAGTACAGAATTCTTTCAGCAAACAAAAATTCATTGGCGATAGTAATGAAATCTCTGTTTTTGTATGTTTCAATATTTAGAACTTTTTCCATGCGAGGATCAAATTTACTTGAAATAAAAATCCCGGAGATTATGATAGAAATTAAAATAATCACAAAAAAGACCGGTATAACAAAATCCCAAATTTTTTTCCTAAAAGTCAAATAGCGAATACGTAATGTTTTCATCAAATCTTTATAAATCAACATAATTGCATAAAGAAAGCAAAAAATAAACGTTATCCAACCTATTCTTGATTTAGTCAAAAATAACAATAAGATGGATGCAAATAGGAAAATTGTTTCAAGCGAGATATGAAATAGTTTTTTCTTAAATATTGTATAACCACTTAGATACGAACCTAAAAATAATGGAATGTAAAGCATATTTAATTGATGTGCCAACCAGGAAGGTTCAAATGCAAAACCGGTGACCCTTCCTTCATATAACAATCCGGATGTGGAAAAGAATTTTTGAACATTCTCCATCCATACGGGAAATCCACCATAAAAATTCCCAATTACAAATTGTAATAATGACCAGAAAAAAACTGGTAAGAAAGTAAAATAAATCAAACGTATTGTTTTTAAAATTTGCTTATGATTTTCCAAAAAATGAATTGACAAAACAAAAAAGGCAATCCCAATCAACAAAGTAATGAAAGCTTCTGCAATATTTTTAAAAATATTAAATTCTTTAATAATGGGAATTGTTGCGAATTGCGCTATTGTTGTACTAAAAACACAATAAATCAAAAAAAGTATAAGTGGACGGGAAATTTCTTTTAGTTTTCCGAAAAGAAATATTGGTAATACAGAAAATAAAATTAGTAAGAATAATGGCAATATCGATGGAGCAGCAACCATTTTTGATTGAAGAATTTTACTTGCCAGAGGTAAACTCGTAAATGGAAGCAGAATTAATAAGACAACCCAGAGAAAATCAATAACTTTTTTACGTGTCATTTTTTCGATAATAGCAATAAGATGCGGAAATAATCAACCCAAGAATTGCTCCTGACAAAACCATCGTATTCATATTGTTTCGAATTGCGTGGTCCGGAAAAGTCGAAGATGCACCAGGAGTAACGGAAATCCCAGAAAAGAGCCCTTTGCTTAAATCGAATTCCTTTTCGAGATTGGTTTTTAATTCCTGGGAGTTTTTTGTTTCAAACTGACAATAATTATTGGAATTGATTGAATAAGCTGATAGCTCAAGACAATTTTCCAA
>CAZPIM010000054.1:5421-17773 GCA_964586385.1 uncultured Anaerolineaceae bacterium | reverse complement strand
CACAAGCGCAAATTAATGCAAAATCATTAAATTTCCAGGCTGCCGGGTTTGGCATTTCCGGTTTTGACTGGGACTCGGACCGACCTTCAATTGAGCAGGTTATTCATTCTTTGCAACTTGGTTGTGAATTTGTTCTGGATAATGATGTCGTCCCAACACTTTGGGCAGGCACTTCACAAGGGTGGGGGATAGCAGTTTCTGCCGGGACAGGCAATAATGTGCGTGGTAAAAATGCAGCCGGGAGAACAGGACGAATTAGCGGTAATTCCATCCGAAACGGCGAATATGGCGGTGCAAGTGAGATGATGTTTTTAGCACAACAAAAAATATCGCAAATTTGGACCGGAAGGGAAAATACATCGATTTTGGTTGGAAAATTGATTGAAATCACCGGCGCAATAAATATTCAGGATTTGGTGGAAGGGCTGGTACGAGGCCGTTATCAATTGGATGCAGAATTCGCCCGGATTATTTTAGAAGCTGCGCAAGCTGGGGATCCTATTGCCTTGGAGATCGTCTGGTTTAGCGCCCATGAGCTGGTGAAATCCGTGCAGGCGGTTGCCAATCAATTGGACCTTACGGACAAACCTTTCGAATTGGTCATGTCCGGTAGTTTACTTACGAAATCATCCTATTATCGCGAATTTTTTATTGAAATTATTCAACACAACTTGCCAAAGGCAAAACCCATTCTATTGGAGATTCCACCGGTTGCCGGGGCGGCAATGATGGCCATCGCATTCCATGAATTACAAAACTCACACGCACCGGCAATCGAACAATGGCATTTCAGCGAAATTCAGACAGAAATGAAAAGCTACTTCCATCCTATTGATTAATAGTCTCCAATACGATTATCTTCATCAATCATTCCCTTAATCTTCACAATTTCTTCATATATTTCAATTATGATCCTCATTATCCCAAAAGGATGAAACTATTTGAGGAGAGTTGTTATGAAGATAGCCGGTAAACGTAAGTTGATGACCCGTATTGTTGTTCAGATTTTCTTTTTTGTTTTAATCGCATTGATTGCCATCAATCATTCATTGGCAGAGAGTGGCAAAGGGATAGCCTTTTTATCCAGTGCTTCATTACACGCCGTATGTCCTTTTGGCGGTGTTGTTAGTCTTTATCAGCTCGCAACGGTGGGCACTTTTGTGCAGAAGATCCACCAATCTTCCTTTGTATTAATGGTGATTGCGTTTTTAACGGCAGTTTTGTTTGGACCGGTGTTTTGTGGCTGGGTTTGTCCACTGGGGACATTCCAGGAATGGATCGCTAACATTGGGCGCAAGATATTTAAACGAAAATACAACCACATGCTCCCATATCGATTGGATCAGGTATTGCGTTATCTGAGATATGTGGTTTTGGCATGGGTAATTTACATGACTGCGATTTCCGGAAAATTGATTTTTGCCGATATTGACCCATATTTTGCTTTGTTCAATTTTTGGACCAGTGAAGTCGCTATTGGCGGTCTGATTGTTTTAGGGGTGACCATCGCAGCCTCGATGTTTGTCGAAAGACCCTGGTGCAAATACGCTTGTCCCTATGGCGCGTTATTGGGAATCACGAATTTATTTCGGGTTTTTAAGATTCGCCGTAATGAAACCGAATGCAAAGTCTGTAAAATTTGTACCCGGGATTGCCCCATGAATATCCCCGTGCATGCAGTAAAAGTTGTCCGGGATCATCAATGTATCAGTTGTTTGGAATGTACATCCGAAGGCATTTGCCCGCAACCTGCAACTGTTGAATTTGCGGCAGGAGGAAAATAAAATGAGACTAACTTCCAAACCTTTAGGATTGATTATTTTAGCAATGTTTGTTGGCGGAATTTCGTTCAGTACCTGGATGGGCTGGTGGCAGACGGAATCCACCAAAGAACCTGTCAAATTCAGCGAAGGAGAATTTGCCGGCAGTTACAATCCGGCTGATATTCGGGGATCTTACACTTTTGGTGATATCAACCGGATATTTGAAATCCCGATGGCGGATTTAACCGAAGCCTTTGTTTTACCGGAAGGTGACCAGGCAAACATGAAAGTGAGCGAGCTGGAAGCGATTTATCTTACGGCTGCGGAAAACGGGATGGAGATTGGTACGGGGTCGGTACGCTTATTCGTTGCGTATTATCTGGGTTTGCCTTTTGAGACGGATGAGGAATTCCTTCCGGCACCCGCAATTGAGATTTTGAAAAACCGCGATAATCTCAGTACGGAACAAATCGCCTATCTGGAAAGCCATTCAGTTCCACTGGAATTGTTAGGGCAGGCGCCGCAAACTGAAAACACCAACGTAAAGGAACCGGTAGTTCTGGCCACAACAGTGCCCGAAGAACATACGGAAGAAGATCAAACCATAAAAGGTAAGACGACTTTTCGGGAAGTGCTGGATTGGGGTGTCAGTCAGGAAGATATTGAGATTGTCCTTAGCGTAGCGATGCCTAATCCGTTGACCAATATAAAAGATTTTTGTCTGGAACAGGGTTTGGAATTTAGTACAATTAAAACAGATCTTCAGGCGTTGATACCAATACCATAAACAGACGAACAACGCAGGCAGAGGTGAAAACCTCTGCTTTTTTATGCCAAATCCCGGATTGTTACCAGAGCCTGGTGATCAAGGATCTCAATTTTTTCGCGACCACATTTTACAATATGGTTTTTTTCCCATTGCTGTAAAAGGCGGCTGACGGTATATAGGGTTGTACCGATCATTTCAGAAAGTTCCTGTCGGGACAAAGCCACATTGATCTGGATACCGGTCTCAGTCGGTTTGCCGGACGTCCGCATCAAATTTATCAGCGTATGTGCCAGTCGCTGTTCCACTTTTTGGGTAGCGATTAATCGAAAGCGATCCTGCATCACTTGAATTTTATCTGCCATAAAGTGCATTGTGTTGGATGCAAGTAAAGGAATTTTTTCGATGAGTCCCAGTAATTTTTCACGTGTCCAATAGGCGACCTTGCAATTTGAAATGGCAAACGCAGAGGCTGGATAAGCATTGACGCGACCTAAAGCCACAGCTCCAAGCATTTCAATTGGTCCGGCAACGCGGATCAGGATTTGTTGACCATCATGATGTGTCTGAACCATCTTGATATGCCCTTGCAAGAGCAGGTAAATTTTTTCTGCCGGGTCACCCTGCAAAAAAAGGACTTCGTCTTTTAAAAGTTCCATTTCCATTGCGGAATTGGCAATTATTTCCAGGTCCTCTGATTTGATGTTTTCGAACAGGTCCACTTTTGCCAGTGTTTGCGGTTTCAGAAATGAATTGGCAGATGGGGATTTCATATTTCTTATTGTATTGCAAAAAGGGTTTCTCTGCTGTGATTAATTCGATTAAAGATCCGGGAAAAAAATTAAATGAAAGAACCGGGATGGTATTGATGGTAGCATCCCGGTAAGATTAGAATTGGAATATTGGATTATTGAGCGGTTGGATATAGGTCTTTGATTATGACCTTAGTAAAAGGAACGCCATCCACTAAACGGATATGAAGACCTACTTTTGTGCATCCGGGGACTTTGAAAGTGGTGACTTCGGCACTTGGCAAATAGCTTTGTAACTCGGTGGAAAAAACCTTGAAGGAATAATCGCCACGCAAAAGTGTTGCCATGTAATTATCTTTGAATTTTAACGGGATCTGAGTCAATGGTTTGCCATACAAGAAGACTTCAATGATGACAGGCAGATCCTGCGAAAGTCCTAATTTTGTTCCGTCAATACCATGCGTGGCTGTCAAAACAAAATCCGGGCACTTGGTTGGTGGCGGAGGAACTTCGGCATTCACAACCG
The DNA here is from genome assembly GCA_964586385.1 of uncultured Anaerolineaceae bacterium. Lineage (GTDB taxonomy): Bacteria > Chloroflexota > Anaerolineae > Anaerolineales > Anaerolineaceae > UBA6170. The sequence continues at coordinate 13,966 of CAZPIM010000054.1, read as the reverse complement.
AAGGGGCGAACCCAAAAAACATCGATAGAATTAAAAGAACAGACATTAAACGCAAAAATTTGATCATATTAGCCCTCCCATAAGGCAAAAGATTAGAATGGGAAATAAACCCGCCAAAGATCAAATAGATAATAAATAATTTATCGGAAACGAAAAAGAATTAACGAGTTTACTTACCCTGATTAAATCATACCAAAATATTATAACAATTACAATCTTATTTATACATCTTCCACATCATTGACGGGGAAAAAGCAAATTCCAGCTGTTCCCGGACCGGAATGTACACCCAGGGATGGTGGGAGTTCAACGATGATAGATTCCAGAACATCTATTTTTTCATCAACCATCGCTTTTATTTTTAGCGCTTCATCCATTGCGGCCGCATGCACATAAGCAATTTTAACCTTGCCTTTACTTTCGGCAGTCTTGATGACTTCTTCCACCATCATCTTATAAGCGTTTCCCCGCGTGAGTGCTTTTCCCAACGGGACAATGACCCCATCCCGCATACCGATTAATGGTTTTATATTTAATATCGAACCCACCAAACTGGCAGCTTTTCCAATTCTGCCGCCCATCGCCAGATATTTTAAGGTGTCCGCGGTTTGGATCATTTGCGTTTTTGGTACCAGGCGATTCACAACATCGATGATTTTTTGAAAAGGCTGGCCACTTAATGCCGCCCTGGCAGCTTCAATCACAATCCATCCATGACACATGGAAACATTCAAAGTGTCCATGACTTCAATTTTTAATTGGGGAATTTTGTTCAGGATCATTTCCCGGCCAATTTTTGCAGCCTGGAAGGCACCACTGCTCTTGGATGTCATGTGGATACTCACGATTTCATTGGCACCTTCAGAGGCCAGATCCTGATAGATGGATTCATAATCACCCGGTCCGGGGTTAGCGGTTTTGGGCAATATCCGTGCGAACGGCAACCAGCGGTAGAATTCTTCCCTTCTGATATTGACCAGATCCCGTAGAGTTTCAGTTCCACGGTGAATATAATAAGGGACCCAACGGATATGCAATGATTTTAATAAATCATCCGGAATCGACGCAGTGCTATCTGTAACGATGGCAACATTTGTCATAAAATCACACCTTCAAATTGATATTAAAGATAATATACAAAATGAAACCGGAAAATTCCAGTAACTGCGGTCACATTTTAGTCACATTAGCGGCCAGGCGGGAAAATGTCGACAATATCATCAGGCTTTAAAAGGCGTTGTTGCGGCGGTAAATAATTGATATCAAATCCATTGATTAAAATCCGCCAGCCTGGTTTTGGCGCATATTGGGCAAGCACATGTGTCCATGGATTTCCAACCGAATCATCAATAGTGTGGGATATCCAATCGACAGTGAGTGCAACCGTCCGTAACTGGGGAAAATAATTGAAAAAACGGGTCAATAGGTCTGTGATGGATGAACCTGGGGAAAGCCTCATTGAGACTTCAGAACGCTTGAGTAAGGCTCGAATTTTTGAAAAAAGACGAATGCGAATCACCATGCTGCCTTCCTGCATGGCTATGGCACTTTGATATCCTGAGAGCATCATTTGTAAATGCACGCCCAATACTTTACCCCAACCGGAAAGCGCAAAAACGTTGCCCGGGTCCGCTGGTTTTTCCTGATTGAGGACTTTAGCAAAATAGGCTAAGGTTTGGCTTGTAGCACCATTCACATAAACGGAAGGCACGTGGATCTGACGTGGACCATGACCGGCGTGGTATTGCCCGGCCATAAAGAGATATTTCGCCAGATCATGACTGAAATCCAGCCCTAAAAGGCGGGCTACCCAGATTGCGAAAAAACGTCGTCGGTCAGCCAGGTGGGACTCGTCCACACCGGATTCCCAACCTAAAATTGCTGCAGTCTCCGGAAATTCAGCCAGGTATTGATAATTGTCGATCACGAATTGCTGGCTGTGTTTTAATAATACTTCCACAGAAGAGCGCATAGCTTCGAATTCCTGATCGCTGATGTTTACAAACTTCAACATTTGATCCCATTCATCCTCCGGCAATGGATTCAAACCCGATAATGACCAGGGATAAATGGTTGAATCAAGAGGTAAGGAAGATTCGGCTGGCTCCAAGCTGGATGCAATTGCAGTTGTTTTTTTGGTTGAGTTCATCGGTATTCATTCCCTGAAATGGATAATTTAATTATAACAAAATCAAAGAAAGAAATATGTTCAATCAAATATGCCTTTACTATTTTGAAAATTCGGTTTAAATTATTAATTGACAAATCTGATCAATTTTATTATATTTATCAAGTGATTGGTAGACAAGACTGACAAAATATCAGTTCCAATCATTTTTAGCACACAGCTAAGTTGCGTTTTCTGTTTACGTAGTTCTTAATCATAATCTCCGGATTTAACCCCGGATTGCTAATTAATTAATCTCACAGGAGTGGCCATAATGTTTGCCAGTTTTTTGCTTGCATTGCGTGAAGGGATTGAAGCTGCTTTGATCGTAGGCGTAGTCTTTGGAATCCTTAAAAAGATGGAAAAACCCCAACTCAAGGGAATGGTTTGGCGAGGGGTTGCGGCTGCTTTGGCTTTTAGCATTTTGTTAGCTGTCATCTTAAATGTTGTTGGCGCTGAGTTTGAGGGTAAGGCGGAGCAAATATTTGAGGGGTTTGCGATGCTGTCGGCTGCAGCATTGTTGACCTGGGCAATTTTCTGGATGCGACACCAATCCGTTAACATGGAAAAAGATCTGGAACAGGATGTGAGGGCAGCAGCAAATAGCAGCAGTGGCGGTGTTTTATTTGCGCTTGTCTTTCTGGCTGTGGCCAGGGAAGGTTTGGAATTAGCGATTTTCTTGTTGGCTGCACGTTTAACTTCAACCGCGTTGCTGACCTATTTGGGAGCAACGATTGGTTTACTATTGGCTGCCGGGTTGGGATGGCTATTATTTAACTCCACCAGAAGGTTAAATCTGCGACAATTTTTCCGGATCACGAATTTCTTATTGATTTTTTTCGCGGCAGGCATGGTGGGTTATGGTGTGCATGAATTTAACGAAGCGGGATGGATTCCGTCCATTGTTGATCATTTCTATGACATCAATTTTGTACTGAATGAAAATTCCACTTTTGGGCTATTAGTCAAGGCACTTTTTGGATATAACGGCAACCCGTCTTTATCCGAGTCAATTGCTTATATCGGATATTTATTGGTTCTGGCAATGACCACTTTGATAGTACCTAAATCTCCCGGGAAAATTCGACAGTCTATTTCGAATTAAGAACGCAATCTATACCAGAGCTGCCTGGTAAGGATAAGAACTTTTTTTCTGGTGGAACATCATGTTATTAACTACCTGAGAATTAATTTGCCGTGTTTTTGATCCGATAATGCATCAATTTCGCAAAGAATCGGTGGTGCTCACAACCAACCTTCCGGCAAATTCAATTTCACCCCGCATGATGCTAGGGGGGTATTTCATTCTCTTACCATTTCAGTTCATCGTTAATTGCACCTGTTACTATAATATCAATCCATGATCTTCTATATTTTGTATAATAATATCTGAAGATTATTTTCACGTCATTTTTATCGTATTTTTCCTCAAAAACACCGAAAATTAAAGTACAAAAATTTCTTTTCAGCTCTTTTTTTTGTCATGGATAGGAAGGAGAAGAGATGGACTTTTTAACCGCGGAGCATCATTATCGCTGGTATAGTGAACAATTCCAACAGGGGAAAATCACAGCGGATCAATATAAACTGGCGATTGAACAAATTCAGGTAACCGATGAGTATGGCCGTTTATGGATGATCCAGCAGGGGTCAGGTCAGTGGTTTGTCTTTTACAACAACCAGTGGATGCCATCCACTCCTGAAATACAGCGTCAAAACAGTCCGGCACTACAACCTGTTGAAATGAAAAAGAAGAAAGCCGGCTGGATTCTGCCGGTGATCATTGGTTTTGCCATGTTATGCTTAATTACAGTGATCATTGGTGGATTTCTGTTGGTAAAAAAGAATGGGAGCCTGACCTCCATTACCGATATTATTCCCGGTGGGAATGCAAACGCAACGTTTGCAAACTTTAAAACAATAGAAACAATTCCGGTGACCGCAGGGGTTGATTCACCCATTGGTTCTGCAGGATCCATCCTTTCCATCCCGGCAGACTCCCTGCCGCCAAACATTCAGGCTTCCGTAATTGCAAGTGATCCGGGAAAAGATTTGGCCAATCTGCTTCAGGAAACGTTTCAGACCGAAGCAGATTTTTATCAAATCATAGCAGACGGCGAAAATGACGGAACTGGTTCCGCATTATTCACCATACCTGCCGAGAAAAAGATCGCTTTATTGATGGAAGTGTTTGATGACAAATATTTAGCTTTCACGGAACTCCCCATTCAGGATGGGGTGATTTCTGTTCAAGTTCCGATCGGCAGTACAGAAAAAGACTCCGCGGATGAATCAGTCAGTATGCAAGGTACGATGCGCTTTTCGGTTATTCAATTTGATCCACCAATCACAAGTTTGGAGACAGGTCATTTAGCGAGTCCATTACAAGCTGTAGATCCACGGAGTTGTGGAATTGATGTAAGAGTCGAATCCTATTCATACCAGAGTGTGACCCATTATGTTGATTCATTTTGCAGAAAGAACCTGACCGGATCTATTCAGGTGATGGTATATCCAAAGGGTACTCCAAACATTACGAAAGAAAAAGTCGATCCGCTGGTGGATATTGTCGAAAGCATCATGTCAACTTATCAGCAAAAAGGGTTTACTGCGGCAGCATTGAAAGATGCCTGGCAAAAGCGGGTATCAATCATTATTGAACCCGGATCAGGCGATCCTTATTACAGCTCTGCGAATGGATTGGTTCATATTCCCGAAGATAGTCTGGGCTCCGCTTATGGAAAAAATCTGAACTTTGAGCTTGCACATGAACTAGCGCATTGGGTTCAGGATGAGGCATATAACTTCACCAGTTCGTATTGGGCAAATATGTCCGGGCTTACTTCAGAAAGTAAGTGGTGGTTGGAAGTTGCCGCTGAAAATATGGTTTTTCTGTATGACACAAACGCGATAGAGCGCAATCTGACAACCTATGGAATGACGACACCAGCAACATCCAATACACCATTTCAGTTCAGTCCAAACCAGTGGAATGATCAACTCTACTTGCACGCACAATTAGTAAAAGTATTTATGTGTGAAAATGAATATGCCTGCCCGGTTTCAGAAACAAGTTTTGTGAAAGCAATCAATGACGGGACTTTTCCTTTTGAAGGTGATGGAATATCAAAAGTTGAAAAAAACATGGAGAGTTATGCAAGTTATCTGATTGGCGATATGGTATTAAGTGCCAATTCGAATATTCCGAAGAGTAATGCCATCAAGACCGGCAGTGGTTATGGGGAATATATTTCTACCAAAGATGATGGAAAAGGCAGTTATCTCTTTTCAAAAACCGGTTATGACCCGCAAATGAAAGAAATCTCATCAGAAGCAGGAAAAAAATTAGAAATCAATGCACTGATGGAAAAAGGCAGCGCCTATCCGTTAGTGATCAACAGCCCTAGTGGTTCGAATTTTGGCATACCATTGGAAATAAAAGTCAGCCCCGGAGCACCTTTTTTGTATCAATTGGGTGACGATCGGGTGGTTTACATGGACGGCACAAAAGAAATCACTTTAGGTCCAATACATAGCAGCATTGGAAAACAAAAATTAAGAATTGTCGCTTATGCGATGGATAAACCAGTGACTTTTAAGGCAATTGTGCAGCCCCTCGATCTGAGTGGGGATTGGCTTGTTTATTCGACTGGTGCCAGTGGCGGCAACATTCAGTGCGACGATGATGATGAAGATAGTGGTGAAACCGACTATAACGAAACAGCCATGTTCACTTCGGTGTACACCTCATTACCGGCAGCCGTGACCGGTGTTTTTGCTGCCGATAATGGCCAAACCGGCTATACTTGGACAATGTCTCCCGGTGCAGATATGACATTTGGAGAAGACGTGGCATTAGAAATTAACGGTTCGGCTTTGATTGCAAAAGAAGGTGTTCGCTTACAAACCAAATTGACTATTCCTCGCTCGGAAACGAATCTTACGAATGCCCTCCCTATGTTGAGTGGAATCGGATTCGTTTCTTTGGCAGCCTTATTCTGTTTATACAAAAAAACGAAGGCGATTTTTTCCCTGCTGTTGATTGGGGGATTAATATTAATGACCGGTTGTGCAGGTGGATTTGGCGGGATGTATGGTTCGCTTGCCTCAGATACTACCTTCACTCAATTGGAAGCTGGCGGAGACCGGACTGCACAGTCAATCGTTCAATCTTTACCGGGGTTTTCTTCAGGTGAAGGTGGTGAGGATGATAGCGGAACGTCTGTATGGGTTAATGAAAAACCAAAATATGTGTTAACCGGTACCGCAGTCGGAACTGTTGATATAAAAATCATCACATGGTCGAGTGATTTGGTCAATGGCGAAGTCGAAAATGTGAGTACTTGTGCGGGCACGGTGAATTATGGTGTGATTGGGATGTTGTTTGAAGATGGAAAAATCACATCCATGAAGTGATTTTTGGGTCAGAAAATTGTTATTGCGGATATTTCCAAAGAATCATTTGGCCGTTCAATTCGCCGGTTAATACCCAGATATTTCCATCCGAATCCACATCAGCCGCGATCCAGTTCATGGAAGCCTGTTTTCGGAAGGTCTTCTCAACCAACTTGTTAATCAAACCCGGGGAAAAAGCCCAAAGACTACTGTCCTGATCAAAAAGATAAAGCGGAGGTTCCAAATCACTGCTTTCAGCAACGGATGTCCAATTCTGGTTTTTGATCTGATACAAAATTTGGCGAGTATCGCAACCAGCCAAACCGCATAATTCATAGATTAACCAGACCGAATTATCCGGCGCCAGCATCATTTTCTTAATATCTCCATGGGTGAAACCTGCGTATGTGGTTGTACTGAGGACGGGAGGTGTGAATTGCCTCCACTTTTCAGTTTCTTCATTAAATTGCCAGAGTTGTTTTTCGATTGCAACCCATAAATTTCCGGAAGAATCATTCAGCAACGCAGCAACACAACCGGACTGGACAGCAAGATCTGTACGGATCCATTTTCCATCTTTGAAAATCCGTAAGCCATCTCCACCAGCTTTTATACCATCACTCCAATCACACGAACCTGCCCAGGAAACCTCCTGAACTTTTGAGTGAGAAAGAACAAAAGAAGTGGAAAGTAATTTTCGGTAAGGAAGTGAAAACCCCATCTCTTGTGGTAAAAATATGCGCCACTGGGTTCCTTGTAGTCGCCTGATATCATAAGCGGTTGTCAACCAGAGTTCATCCGCAAGGTCATAAGAAATCTCTGGCTCCAGAGGTGAAGGTAAGCCGTATCCTTGGGGGGGGAGCCAACTGTTTATTTCTGTAAAGCTATCGCCGATAAACCCGTTCCAGGTGGTTAAAGGTGTTCCGGATTGAGGTAAAATCCAGGCTTTTCCATCGCGGGTTATTTCCAAGACTGGGTCGCGTAAATTGATTTGCGTGAATTGTCTGCTTTTAATCTGGTATCGTCCGACTGCATACGGAGAAGCTAACCAGACGCTGTCATCGTTGGCGATTAAAAAGCGATTGGTCACCCCGGGAATGATCTGCTCAAAAACATGAACCATTTCGAAATTGCCCTGGTCGAAAACAAATGCTGTTGGCGTTTGCGAAGGGAGAGGTGTTGTACTTGCCGTAGGTGTTATCGTCGCTGTGCGTGTTGGGGTGGTTGTATTGGTGAGCGTCACAGTGACGGTAGGGGTTCGTGTAACAGTCGATGTGGCGGTTGCTGTGAGGGTGGTTGTTGCGGTTGGTAATGGTGGGGCATTACTTTGCTGTAGTGCCGAAATTAAAATCAATAAACTCAGGAATAAAACCGAAAGAACGACGGTTAAAAAAATAATTTCAGATTTTCGCATTTTTTTGGATTTGATATCGTTCATGAGTCTTTTTTACTTTGATATGGGTTGGATTGTAAAGCCGTTTCGATTGCATCAATTTGACGCTTATCGGGTTCCGGGGCATAGATGATGCGGGTGGTGGCCGGAGTCGAATGGCCTAGCACAGCCTGTACATTTTCGAGTGAAGTACCATTTTCGATCAAAGTCTTGGCATGCCAATGTCGGAAAGCATGCGGACTGGTGAAGAACTTTTCCCGATCCAACCCAGAAAGACCAGCCACAGATTGGACAATACGCCAGGCAGAGGTACTGGAAAGTCGAGCGCCGTAACCTTTTCTGGCATTTTTGAAAAATGAGGTGGAATTATTTCTACGTTTGTTACTTTTTCCGTGCTGAATAAAGACCCAGGGTGAATGGTCGTCACGGGCATGCAAATATTCTTCCAAAACGGTCATCGTATCCGCTCCCAGCCGGCAATGGGCAATTCGGCCGGTTTTTTCCATCCGCAGTTCCAGCCTTCCCCCCTGAATTTTGGCATCTTCGACCTGTGTTTTGGTCAAGTGACAAAGATCCCCGACCCGCAAAGC
>CAZPIM010000054.1:3021-5321 GCA_964586385.1 uncultured Anaerolineaceae bacterium | reverse complement strand
TTTGCCCGCCAGAAACGCAAAGCGGCGCGTAAAACGGATTGGTAGAGCTTTCTGGTTGGGAGCGCATAGGCACGTTTGTCTTTCATCCAGCCGGTGAATTGGACAACGATATTTTTCTGAATGGAGGTTGTGGGGAGTGAAAGGTCTTCCACTTCCTGGAAATATTCACCGAACGCATCCAGGGCACGGAAATACAGACGTTGCGTATTCGTATTTTCAAATTGCACGTTTGTTTTGAACTCCAGGATAGCCTGTGCGATGGTGGGGGACATGCTTTTTTTTACTCTCCGTACCTGTTAAAGATAACCCGAAATAAGGAAGGATGCAAATAGATTTTAGGGTGAGCATGGGAAAGGGAGGGTGAACATGAGTGTTGAATGCAATTTATATTTTGCGTTATATGAAATTTGTTTGCGCATATTTTAGAATAACCTTTGGTAGGTTGGAGTCATTTGCGGTGAAAGCAAGGTATCATCACCTTCGCAAGCGATTGTTTGCGATGATATTTTAGCCGGGTAAGCGAAGCAATAGACCCAACAAAAAATGTTGGGTTACGCTATCGATGTTTGCAACGTTTGGTTTATATTGGTTAGGTTTTTCAGCTTTTTTATCGTCAATGCCTATACCGCTAACCCCAACCTACCACACAAGAGATGTCATCTCGTTAGATTAAGGTCAATTTGTTTGTGCCGGTAAAACCTGGATGGTGCCTTCGGCAAAGCCAACCGTTACCTGTTCGCCTTCCGGGAAAAGCTCCATTACATACGGGTCAGTTTCGACTCCGGTCAGGATTTGCCCACACACTTCGACATCATACTCGATCACGTCGCCAAGATAAACAGCCCGTCGAATCGTTCCATGGAAGAGTTCTCCGCTCTTTTTCACCCGAATCATCTCCGGTCTCACAATCAGAGAAACAGCTTCATTTCTTGTAAAATCCCGGCGAATATTTTTTAATGTTACAACTTCATCCAATGCTTCCAACACTAATTCCTGCCCATTTTGTTCTTTTACCTGGCCGGCGACAAAATTAGCCCGACCGATAAAATCAGCCACAAACCGGCTGGTTGGGAATCGATACATCTCCACTGGTGTGCCTATCTGTTCAATCACACCCAAATTCATGACGACAATGCGGTCCGAAAGGGTCATCGCTTCAATTTGATCATGGGTAACATAGACACTGGTGATATTCAATTCTTTCTGAATGCGGCGAATTTCTGTACGCATTTCCTCTCGCAATTTAGCATCCAGGTTGGAAAGAGGTTCGTCCATTAGTAAGACTTTTGGTTCCATGATAAGAGCCCGCGCTAAAGCAACGCGTTGCTGTTGCCCACCTGAGAGCTGAGTAGGCGCACGATGTCCGTAACCTTCCAGATGTACCAGATCTAACACTTTATTGACCCGTTTCTCGATAATATCCTTTGAAAGTTTTTGTACATTCAGACCATAAGCAATATTCTCGAAAACATTGAGGTGCGGGAAAATAGCATAGCTTTGAAATACCATCGACATATTACGTTTATGCGGTGGCAATGGATTAATTTCCTCGCCATCTAAAATTATTTTTCCAGAAGTAGGGAACTCAAAACCGGCGATCATTCTTAGTGTGGTCGTTTTTCCACAACCGCTTGGTCCAAGCAGGGTGACCAGTTCACCTTTTGCTATTTCCAGGTTAATTTTGTTTACCGCGATTACTTCGCTGACTCCACCACGTGGAGGGAATATTTTTGAGACATTTTCTAGGGTCAGGTACATCTGTTTACCTCAATAAAAAAGAATTAGAATCCCTGGCTCATATCGACCGAGCCTCTACCTTTGAATAAACGATTAACGATTAAATTCAAGACAAATATTGCTATCATAACAAACACGATAATGACGGTTGAGTATGCTGCTGCAATATTAACACCGCCTTGTTCCCATTCACTCAAAATTGAGGCTGTTACAATCCTCCATTTTGCACTGACTAAAAAGATAATCGCAGAAAGACTGGTCATATGCCGTGTAAAACTAAAGATTAAACCCGCCAGCAAAGCCGGTAGAATGAGTGGTAAGGTAACTTTTCGGAACGTGTATTGGGCATCTGCGCCCAGGATGTTGGACGCCTCTTCAATGGAAGGATCTATCTGTTGTAAGGCTGCCACGCCGGAGCGAACCGAGGCTGGGAGACTTCGTACGATAAATGCTGCCATGATGATATATGCGCCGCCCACCATCGAAAACGGTACGCCTGTGAATGATAATGCACATGGAACTGCCAATCCTAAAATTCCTAAGCCAATTCGAAATCCTCTTAG
>CAZPIM010000054.1:0-2921 GCA_964586385.1 uncultured Anaerolineaceae bacterium | reverse complement strand
AATATATAGATTCCACCCAGGTAATAAAACATATTAACAGGTTCAAGCTTGGATAAGAATACACCTGCACCTGTTCCTAGAATTAAAATAATGATTCTTTCTGTTGCATTTCTACCGACAATTTGGGCAAAAAATAAAGCCAGAATAGCATAAACGCCAATCGCAAGTCCGATGGATGGCGTATTAAAAGCCATCACAAAACCAATACCCAGAATTGTACCCGGAACAGCACCACCGAGATTGGAAGTAAAATCCAACGCATCTTTACCAGTGAATTTCTTACGCACTACCAACCAGGCTATGATCATTCCCAGTATGGCAGCAAATGGGGTGGCGACAGCGCTCAGGAATGTCGTATCCAGAATCGCTTCGACACCGCGAGTGAGTGTCATGGTCCAATGTTTTAGCGTTGGGGCGTAATTGATGCCCCAGGCGGTACTAAATGAGCCATAAATGATGGTTGCGTATAACAAAATGATAAAAGCAATGATCAAATAAGCTGTAATATTAAAAATCCAACGAATGATTGGGTCTTTTTCCAGTATTTGCGACCCGGCCGGTTTCCCGGTCACCGAAATATAGGACCGGCGATTGACATAATAGCGTTGAACCAGGAAAATAACCAAAGTTGGAATAATCAACACCAATGAAAGCGCTGAGGCTTTTTGATAATTATATTCACCAATAACAGCCAGAAATATCTGGGATGATAAAACAGTTTTATTTCCAGCGATAAATAACGGATTTCCAAGATCCGCCAGGGATTCAACAAAGAGAAGCAGGAAAGATCCGGCAACGCCAGGAATAAGGAGTGGCAGGGTGATGGTTCTGAATAGATAAAATCGATTCGCTCCCAGGCTGGAAGCTGCTTCTTCCATGGCTGGATTCAAACGCTCCAGCATGGCTTTGAGCATCAGATAGGAGACTGAAAAAAAAGTGATTGTCTGAACAATCACCAAACCATCCAGTCCATATATGTCATTCATGCCCTGGACAAACTGTATTCCCAGTATCTTTCTTGAGATTAAACCATTACGACCAAACAATAAAATCATACTCAATGCTAATGCGAACGGCGGAGATACAGTTGGGACCAGTGCCATCCAATGGACAAAATTCCTGCCGGGGATTCTGCAACGAACGATGGCATACGCAAAAATAAAACCCACCAAAGTCCCTGAAGTAGCAGTGAGCAGTCCCATCAACATGGTGTCAAGAAACGCTTGTCTTAAATTCGGTCCATAATAATCGTCGAAATAACGGGCGAAATAGGTAATATCCCAGGTTCCTTCTTTGGAGATAAATCCACCGGAAACAGAACGATATAAAGGAAAAATTACAAAAACAAAAATAAAAATTGCAGATAATAACAGACTCATGAACAGGACCGGGTCTCTGCCAATGAGTGAAAATTCCCGTATTCTCCTGCTAAATGGAGTTCCTTTGTCAATTGGGGTATTTGGACTGGATGTAGTTACCTGCATAATCCTCCAAAAAAGAGTTCGGGGCGGTATATACTACCGCCCCGATGAGAAATTTTCGAATTACTCTTTTAGATTTTCTGCGTTTTGAATCTCGTTGGTAAATTTATCAACGATGGCGGTTTTATTCGCGCCGGACCAGAGGAAATCATACTCAATCAAGTTTACATCCAATAGTTCGGGATGTGATAACTCGACACCTGATACTGTGGGCGCTTGATAGGCGGCATATTTCGGTCCCAATGCCTGGCCTTCAGGTGAGATTGCCCAGTCATACCATAATTTGGCGGCTTGCATGTTCTTAGCGCCTTTCAAAATTGCCTGGCCACCGATTTCGAAACCTGTACCTTCAGCCGGGAAAGTAAGCACTAATGGCATTTGATTGTTTTCAATCTCATTTACAGTGTCATGAGAAAAGACAATCGCAACCGCAGCTTCGCCTTGACCGACAAATTTTGCAGGTGCAGCACCACTCTTTGTAAACTGAGCGATCTGAGCAGCATATTTTTGGATGTATTCCCAACCTGCTTCTTCACCACGCATTTGTAAAATGGTTGATAAAGCAGTATAGGATGTTCCGGATGTGGATGGATGCGCGACCATAACCTGTCCGGTGAATTCTGGTTTCAAGAGGTCATCCCAGGAAGTTGGGGCTTTGGCATCCGGATGTTCTGCAAGCCAATTAGTATTGGTTGCAAAACCAAGACTGCCAACGTAGACACCAACCCAGAAATTATCAGCATCTTTCATTTTTTGTGGATCACGGATATTGCCAAAATTCGGCGAATCATATTGTTCGAGAAGACCTTTGCCTTTGGCAGAAACAAAACTGTCAATCGGTCCACCCCACCAGATATCAAAGGTCGGGTTATCCTTTTCAGCTTCAACACGGGCAAGAGCTTCGCCGGAAGACATACGGACATAGTTCACTGTAATCCCATATTTAGCTTCAAATTCCTGTTTCATACCCTGACACCACTGTTCCTGCGGTGTGCAGAGAACATTTAATTCAGTGTCAGTAATTTCAACAGGGGCTGCTTCTGGTTCCGTAGCAGCAGCTTCTGGTTCGGCAGGCGCTTCAGTTGGTACAGCAGCCGGTTGGCAGGCTGTAAGCACTAAAACGATTACCATAGCCAGGGTCATAAAGATTCCAAATTTTTTCGACATTTTTTCTCCTCCTAGAGTAAAAAAATATTTTGGATATGAAATAATTAGATAGGTCTCTTTTGTGGCAAAGAAAAGAGGTTTTTTTATTATAGCAACTTTTTTTCTTAAACGTGTAATAATCTCGAAGACTTTTTGATATACAAAAAAATTTAATGAGAAAAGTTCATTTTGCCAATCGCGTCACGTAGCGAAAACGGTCACCACGGTACAAAATCTTTACAAATTCGACCGGTTTTCGGTTTTGATTATAGGTCAATCGCTCATTTAATAATA
>CAZPIM010000053.1:0-17779 GCA_964586385.1 uncultured Anaerolineaceae bacterium | reverse complement strand
AGATAGATTAATATATTCATTTCAATCCTTCCTTTCTTTTGCTAAGCTGTTTTTGTTAAAAATACTTGGTTATTCTTCTGTTATTTCAACAGAATGCAGTTTCACAGCAGGAGAATTTCTTTTTGAAGGATCTCTCTCTGGAATAGACAATAATATATCTAATCCCTTGGTCACTTCACCAAATACGGAGTGTTTGCGATCCAGCCATGGGGTAGGCACGTGCGTTAAAAAGAATTGAGATCCATTTGTTCCGGCTCCGGCATTTGCCATTGATAGAATGCCAGGTTTATTATGCATTAATGTTGGGTGAAATTCGTCCTCAAATTTGTAACCGGGACCACCCATACCGGTACCGGTAGGATCTCCTCCCTGAGCCATGAAGTCTTTGATTACCCGATGAAAAATTGTTTCGTTGTAAAAACCTTCCCTTGCTAAAAACACAAAATTATTCGTGGTTTTTGGTGTTTTATCAGCAAAGAGTTTTACTACAATATCACCAACATCCGTTTTGAAGGTTGCAGTATATGTTTTTTTGGGATCAATTACCATTGCTGGGGCAGTTTTCCATTGTTTATCAGTCATTTATTTCTAATTCCTTTCTGGTTTTCTTTTGAAAATTATTGTAGCATGGATCTGCCATTTTTTCCCGATGACGTCTAATCAATGCTATACTACCTAACAATTCTATTTTATTTGTGTGATTTCATGCGATTATTCGATTTATTTCATTTTTCGCTTCAAACTAAAAAAATTCTTAGGACCTGGATTCCACTGGCAGCGTCCTGGTTGTTGATGGGAATCGAAATGCCAGCCATAACGGCAGTCATGGCGAGATTACCTCATCCGGAAATAAGTCTTGCAGCACATGGCGGGGCTGCCTGGCCGATCTCTTTACTTATCGAAGCGCCGATCATTATGCTTCTCTCTGCTTCGGTCGCATTAACGAATAACTGGTCTTCCTATCAACGTATTTTTCGCTTTATGATGATTTCCTGCTTTGTCTTAACTTCTTTGCATGTCGTAATCGCATTCACTCCGGTTTTTGATTTTGTCGTCCAAAATATTCTCAGTGTACCGGATGAAATTATTGAACCCGCACGAACTGCCTTGCGGATCATGACCCCCTGGACATGGTCAATCGCCTTTCGTCGATGTCAGCAGGGCGTTTTGATCCGTTATGGTCACCCGGAAGCAGTCAGCATCGGTACTGCCATCCGTTTGGCTTCGGGATTTACTGTTTTAATGATTGGGTTGTTGGTCCAAACGATTCCCGGATACGTTATCGGCGCATCAGCACAGGCAATTGGCACCTTTTGCGAGGCTGCTTATGCTGGAATTCGGGTCCGTCCTGTTTTGAAAAACCAGGTAAAAAAGCTTCCTGTGGGTGATCCGATTGCCTGGAAATCATTTTTTGCATTTTATTTACCCTTAGCCTTGACTTCCATCCTGAACCAGGCATGGCAACCGATTGGCAGCGCAGCTTTAAGTAGAATGCCAAACGCTTTGGAATCATTGGCTGTCTGGTCTGTGGTCGGAGGACTGGTATTCATGTTTCGAAGTATTGGCTTTGCTTACAATGAAGTCGTCGTAGCGTTGTTAGGTCAAACTGGTTCTTCTCTATATTTACGCAAATTTGCTGGAAAATTGTTTCTGGTTATTCTATTAATTTTCTTTTTCGTTGCTGTAACACCACTTTCTTACTTGTGGTTTACTTATGTATCAGGAATTACTCCAAATTTGGTTGCAATCGCCAGAACAGGTTTCTGGCTTGCCATTCCGATGGCTGCAACAAGCGTATTACAGTCCTGGTATCAAGGAGCGATTCTTTTTGGCAGGAAAACCCGGGCAATTCCGGAAGCTACAGCGATTTTTCTATTTACGACTCTGGTCATTCTTGCGATTGGTATTTCATTAGGCACAGTTACAGGATTGTATATTGGTATGGTCGCTTTTTCGCTGGCAAATATTATTCAAACAACCTGGTTATGGATTCGCAGTAGAAAAATTCTCTCAGTTGTCAGTGAGCGGGATAAAAATCAAATTTGGCAACCACTATAATACATCTCGAAAAAATCCTTTCACAATAGTCATAATCAGCAATCCGGATTGATTATAATGAAAACAAGGATTTGATGAATTCTTGCCGAAGCGGAGATAAGAATCGATGAGTGAAAAAAATTCAGAAATTGTCATTTATAGTACAGCCTGGTGCTCAGATTGTAAACGAGCAAAAAAATTCTTTGGAGAACAAAGAATTGCATACATTAATATTGATATTGACGAAAACCCGGAATTTGTTTCGACTGTTGAAAAAATTAACAACGGAATGCGTATTGTACCCACGATTGTTTTTCCAGATGGATCAATTCTTACTGAACCGTCCAACGCAGAACTGGCTGAAAAAATGGGTTTACAAACTGTCGCACAGAGAAAATTTTATGATGTCATCATAATCGGTGGCGGAACGTCTGGATTAACCGCTTCAATTTATTTGGCAAGAGAAGGGTTGGAAACACTCGTTATTGAGCGCGGGGCGTTAGGTGGTCAGGTAGGAATAACTCAAATGATGGACAATTTCCCTGGATTTGATCAGGGAATTTCCGGAAGTGAATTTGCTGACCGGTTAGGAAACCAGGCACGAAGGTTTGGGGTAGAAGTCCTCCAGGCAACAGAGGTTACGGAAATCATCAAAGAGGAAACGGGTTATCTAAGTGTTTCTACTCGGAATAAAAATCACTATGGGAGCAAAGCGATATTGTTTGCTACTGGTGCGCGTTATCGTCGACTGGGTGTTCCCGGTGAAGATGCATTGATTGGTTCCCGGGTTCATTTTTGCGCAACTTGTGATGGCGCTTTTTATAAAGACAAAAAACTGTTGGTTGTTGGCGGGGGGAATAGCGGTTTTGAAGAAGGATTATTCTTAACAAAATTTGCAAGTCAGGTGGATATTGTCGAATTTATGCCGGAAGTAAAAGCGAGCAAAATCATCCAGGAAAAAGTTGCTTCGCTCCCAAATATGTCTGTTACCACCAATCATGCCATTAAAGAACTCATTGTTCGGGATAAGAACCATCTGAATGGAATTAAAGTTGAAGATCGTTCGACCGGTGAAATGAAAACCTGGCAGTACGATGGAGTCTTCATTTTTATTGGCCTATTACCGAATAGTGATTTATTAAGTAGCAAAATTGAATTAGATAAAATGGGATTTGTGATCACAGATAAAACACTGATGACATCTATTCCCGGTCTTTTTGTGGCGGGCGATGTCCGGTCCGGTTCAACGAAACAGGCAGCGGCTGCAGCCGGCGAGGGAGCGACAGCTGCGTTGATGATTCGGGATTATATACGCAGTTTTGGATAATTCAATTTACTCGGGTTTAGTTGCCCGTGTAGCAAAAAATGTGGCAAAGTACTCGCCCATTAAGTCGTTTTCAAACCGGTCTTCGTAAAACCCGGTCAGATGAAAACCTGCTTGAATTTGCCCACCGATCAGGTCTTCAAATGTATGACTGAACTCCAGTGGTGCACCTTCTTCCATAAATTTTTCTAATACATCTTTTTGTAAATGTAGAATATCAGCATATGGAAGTTTGTTTTTCACGTCTAATATTTTCTGTTTTTCATAAATTTCAAAATCAAATATGTAATTGACCGGGTTAGCCAATCCACTTAATAGTACACCACCAGGTTCTAATACCCGAAATGCTTCCTGCCAGACTGACAAAACATCCGGAACGAAAATATTTGATACAGGATGAAAAATAAAGCAAAAATGTTGGTCCGGGAACCGGGATAAATCACGCATATCTCCCTCCACCAGATCAATATTCAATCCTTCCTGATCAGCCACATAGCGATCTTTCGCCAACTGTTGTGGCGAATTGTCGAGTGAAGTAACCAGTCCACCGGCAGCAGCAAGAATTGGTGCCTGTTGTCCGCCCCCGGATGCCAAACATAAAACCGATCGCCCTTTAAAATCTGGAAACCAGTTTTTTGGAACTGGCTTTGTTGGCGTAAGTACAATTTCCCAATCGCCATTTCTCGCATTTACAATGGTTTCATGGCTGACTGGTCTGGACCAAATACATCCATTTTCGACTTGTCTATCCCAGGCTTTACGGTTATACGCGCGTATATCAATCAATTTCCTGCTCGCAATTCTTCATTATTATGAATATTAATGGATTATTTGTTATCCATTTCAAAGGTAAAACTTTCACTCAGGTCATTTGCTTTCACAAGATATGTTCCGGCATCCAGTCCATATACATCCAATTTGACGTTTTCTTCAAAAGGAACTAATGCCATGGTACAGAGCGCATCGATCATTCGCTCGGTATAGACATGAATTTCAAAGACATTCGCTTCAGTCTTAATAGCTTGGGTCCCAACGATCGATGTGCATCCATCCGGTAAATTTCCAGTGACAATTACATTGACTTGCAATGGGAATGATTCCAGTAAAAGGATCTGGATTTGATCAATGTACGCTTGTTCCTGATAAGCACTAAAATTAACACGCGTCGGAGTTACGACCGGATCATCCGAAGATACAGGTGTATCACCATTATTGGAATTTGGTTGGCACGCACCAATTAAAACAAACATTACAATCATTACAATAACAATAAAAAATTTCTTTCCAGTCATCCTGAACCTCCACAATTCTATTCATATGACGAAGGAAAATTCGATAAGTTCCCGTTAATTGTTATCCGTGAAAACCCGCATTGATTTTGGTAAAAGATGGATAAATGGAATACCGATCAATACGACAGCGGCACTCAAGTAGAATGTGACTCGCAAACTGGAAAAATCGGAAATGCTTCCGACTATGAGAATTGCCAGCGACATTAAAACGAAACTGATTGCCATGAATATCCCATTCGCAAACGACCGGTTTTCTGGAAAATTTTCCTGGACAATAGCCAATAATACCGGGGTAGGAGAAATTGCAAAAAATCCCAGAAAGATCAACAATGGAATCTGGAAAAACCCCTGAGTCTGTAAAAATAGGATCATCACTAACGGTGAAGCCAAAAATGATATGGTTAATATTGTCCGGCGACCAAACCGATCACTTAAAGTTCCAGCCAGAAAAGCTCCGGCTACTCCGGCAGCTTCCAAAATGGATAAAGATGCACCTGCCACCCATAAAGTAGCCCCTTCTGAGGTTAGAAAGGTCGGTAAGAAAGTCGTTAGTGTAGCCATCATCATTGCTCTGGAAAAAAGTAAAATGAAAATTGGTAACATCACCGGTCCCATTTTTCGTAATGCCTCTGCCCAAGGTAAGGAAGTTCCATTCGAATGGGGGATGGTAGTTGCAATCTTCAATTGAAAAAACAGGAATATGGATACAAAAATACCACCGAGCATTAACCAGGGTAAGCCATCGTAGGTAAGGTAAGTAATGGCGGAAACCAGAACAAGCGGTCCAAGTGTCCTGCCTAACTCTCCACCAACCATCCAAAAACTCATACCTTTACCCAACTTGTTTCCTGCTAATGTTCCGGTTAAGACAATAGCGACGGCATGAATGGCTGCGTTGCTTATGCCTGCGATCAGTAATAAAAAAACTATAAATGCATAACTCGGAGCAATGCTGAGTAAGCTCATTCCGGCACCAGTGATTGCCGGTGTAAGGATGATGAAGAATCGCAAATTTCTTCGATCCGCAATATGACCTATCAATGGATTAATAAGTGACGGCATTTGCAAAAATACGGATAACAAGCCTGCGCTGGTATTCGAAAGTGAAAATTTTTCAATTAGATGTGGTAATAATATCGGCAAATATGAAGTGTAGGAATCATGTACTCCGTGCGCACCTGATAATATAGCAACACGTTTGGTTTGAAATTCTTGGTTTTGTGGCGGAGTTTCAGTTGTCACATATCCTCTTCTAAGATGGTAAAAAATCAAAAATCTGGATTAAATAGGTAAAGTTTTTCTATTGTAATTCTGAATAGAAATTGAACGTTAGTGATTGGTAGGCTTTATTTTCGTTTCTTACCAAGTGGTTGCCGGATGATTGTCCATAATAACAAAATTGGCCAAATCCAGGCAAGGTCTACTTCCAATCCTCGCGGCGTAGGATCACTGGTTGGGTCAAACCGTAAGAATATTAAATCCTGTTTATGTGTCAGGATGTCTTTTCTATTGTGTTGTATTTTCAAGGAATCGAGATACCATTTCATCATCGGTGGATTTCGGTCCATGATGGTATCGACAACGGAGATTAACTCTTCATTATCCGTGACCCGAACAGCGATCATTTGTTCAGTCCCATCCGCAGATTGAATTGTTACCCGCGGATTCGCTAATAGGTTACGGTACCATTGTGATTTAACCCCAAACGCACAGGGAATATATTTCATGCCATTGATGGTGTGAAATTCAACGGCAGTCCTTCTGGGGACGCCTGTTTTACGTCCTATATGCGTAAAAATTAAGATATATTTTCCCAGGATCGGACCTAAACCTAATCGCCAGGCGAAAATTGGAATTTTATAAATCAATTTTTCCAATTGAGTATCCGGGTAGATTTCCTGTAGATTTTTAGGGAGTGAACTTTTAATGGAAGAAATGGCTTTGTTCATAGATACCTTTTATGGGTCAGTTATTGTGAATCTTTAGATGAAATATCACTTTCTTCGGCAACGGCTAGCAAAGTTTTCGCGATGCTTCTCGCTTCATTGGCAGTTAAATAGAGATGCGTTTGTTCTCCACGAAATATATGCTCGTCGTCATGGCAGGGTTCTTCAAAACATAAACAAATATTGTCATCATATTCACTATCTGATTTCTCATATTGAATAGAAACAATCAGAGCACCTTTTAATAATTTAATACGCATGAATGCCTCCATTAATAGGTTTGGGTGGCAGTTATCTCGTATTTATTGTACAGGAATTGTCATGGAAAAAAAATTATTCATTGATTTCGAATTTTGCTATTAAATTCGTGCCTTTTTCAAAAAGCATTTTCAAAAAATTTGCCGGATCAGTCGGATGGGCAAATAAGTATCCTTGTAAATAATCACATTTTTTCTGAACCAGGTATTTCATTTGTTGTAAATTATCAATTCCAACGCCGATCACTTTCAAATCTAAAATATGTGCCATTGAAATGATTGCCGTAATAATAGCAGCGTCGTCTGTATTTACCGGGAGGTCTTTAATAAATGCCTGGGAAATTTTAATTGCATGCAGGGGCAATCGTTTTAATTGTTCCAAAGACGAAGCAACAGTTCCATAATCGTCCAGAAAAACTCGAATGCCAATACTGGTTAATTCAAATAAATTTTGAATTGCTGTCCCTGACGTATAAACCCCGGCACTTTCTGTTATTTCCAAAATTAAATTTGGATAGGGTAATTCTGTATCTGCCAGAATTGTTCGAATGATATTCGACATATCCGGGTTAAGCAGTAATTTGGATGAAACATTGACTGATACCCGAAGATTTGAAAAACCGGAATCTAGCCATTTTTTAGCTTCCGAGCATGCAGTTCGTAGGACGATCGAATCAATTGCTGTGATCAAGCCAGTCTCTTCGGCAATCGGAATTAGTTCATCGGTCGAGATTAACCCTTTAGTTGGGTGATGCCATCGTAAGAGTGCTTCTACAAAATCGATATCGCCAGTTTTTGCTTCAATTACTGGTTGGAAAAAAACTTTGATTTCTTTTCTTTTAATGGCTTGGTTTAATTCTGACTCGATTTTAAGCTTGGATAATGTGTAAAAATGCATCTCCTTGTCAAAGATCTCAAATCGTCCTCTGCCATTTGCTTTCGCCTGATTGAGAGCAGTATCAGCATCTTGCAAGACCTCTTCAGCATTAAGATACCCGCGTGTTAACATAACAATGCCAAAACTTGCATTCGGGGTAATTTCCTGGTTTTCCAGAATGATTGGTTGTGTCAGGATTTTATGTAATCTGCGTGTAATTTGGATGGCATCCTGGAGACCATTAATTTCCTCAAGAAGTATTCCAAATTCATCGCCCCCAATTCTTGCCACTGTATCCATCAGACGCAAAGCCTGTTTAAGTCGGATGGATATTTCAATCAGCAATTCATCACCGGCACCGTATCCAATACCATCATTGATGAGCTTGAACCGGTCCAGATCGAGGTAAATAATTGCTGCATGGTAATCTTCACGGCGCTGCGTTCTGCCAAGGGCATTTCCTACGATTTCAAGGAAATATTCCCGGTTTGGGGATTGCGTTAGCGGATCATGCATTGCGTCGTGCAATAGCATCGATTCAAATTCTTTTCGCTTGGTACTGTCACTGATTGACCCAGCGAACCGATATGCCTTTTTTTGCTCATCAAAAAGTGCTAAACCTCTGGTTAGAACCCATATATAACTACCATTCGCATGTAACAGGCGATGTTCATTTTCGAAGTGTGAAGTTTTTCCTTCCAAATGTGCCTGGATATCTGCTTGTAATCCATCCAGATCATCGGCGTGTACACGTGAAAACCATTCCGTTGGAGAATTGCGGATTGATTCTTCCGTATATCCCAATATGATTCTCCAGCGGGGGGAATAGTAACAAGTATCTTTCTTAAGATCCCAATCCCAAACGCCATCGTTGGAACCTTTCATTGCCAAATCGTAGCGTTCTTCGCTAACTTTTAGTGCTTCTTCCTGTTTTTCTTTGACTTTTAAGAGTTCCAAAAACTGGTTATAACCCTGAGCCAGATTGTTAATCTCCGGTACCAGATCCTTATCGGTAATTGTGTGTTGTTCTGATAAAAATCCATCCTTAATCGATTGCAATCCCAGTGTTATTTTATGAATTGGTTTAATAAATTGCTTGTTTATAATCAGAATTGCTCCGGTAATCATTACAATTGAAACAAAACCAGCTATGAGTAGTGCTGTGATTAAGTTTTTTTCATTGAGGGAGGATTGATTATTTAATATCACCAATCCTGTTGCCAGTAATATGAATGGCAGGAGCACACTGATGGTGATGATAAGAATGAATTTACGGCTGATATCGAATTGTTTAGTGGATTTTTTCATTTTGATTTTGACTTGAATTTGATTATTCGATGAATAATTATTAATTATTCAGTATAGATCAGACACATAATTTTGGCAATTAAAAAACTGTATTGCATATGTTCAAAAAAGGATTTTCCTTAAAATCTTAATCAGAAAAATATTGGGTATCACCAGAAATGTGGACAATTTCGCCATAATATATTCTGTGATAATCTTTCATGGGATATAAGGGACGAATGTAATTGGCAATAAAATTCTCCGGTTTTAGATCATCCCAATAGATTTTTTTGCATTCGATCTGCAGTATTGCTTCCTCAAAAACGGGTGAGGCGATCAATTTTGAGGGTTGGGGGGATAACCCGGATTCTTTAATCTTATCCATATCTCTGCCAGATTTTTTTCCCAGGAAATTCAATTTTGACTGTAGCGCCATTGGAAACGCACATAAGGAAAAATCATTAAATTTTTCCATAAATTGAAAAGTGAATCGTTGTGGGCGGACAACAACCATTGCGAATGGTCGATTCCACATTGTTCCAAAGCTTCCCCAGCCCACTGTCATCGTATTAAATTCCCCGGTTGAATAATTACCTGCCGTTAATAAAAACCATTGGTTGTCCCAAATATCATGTGGTTTTACTGTCCAATTGATGATAGGAATCTCGATTTTCGTCATTTTTTCCTCAAACATTTATATTTTGTTGATTTGATAAAACAAAAACTGAAACGGTTCCGTTTCAGTTTTTGTGAATTCTAATATTAATCAGTTATTCTTCGCCCACTGTAAAACCGACTTTAATGGTTACTTGCCAATAGGCAACTTTATTTTCGACTATTTGTCCACGGGTTTCAACTACTTCAAACCATCGCAGATTTTCAAGTGTCTCGCCAGCTTTTTTTATTGCGCATTGGATTGCATCTTCAATACTTACTTTCGATGAACCGACCAATTCAATTTTTTTATAAATATGTTCTGCCATAAAACCCTCCATTATTTGTATGTTTTTATTATACATCCTGACGGCTGATGGATCGTCGGTTCATGCCTGAAGTTTAACCCGAAATCTTTTTTTGAACCAAATTCCGCCAGGATTTTATGCTTGAATTTTCCGTCAGGATTTAATCATCACCAGTAACATTTTTACAGGTGTCGTAGCTTTTAATGCATGTGGTTCATTTGCGGGCATAATGATTGTGTCTCCCTTTTCTAATGAATAAGGATTTCCGGAAATGGTGATAGCTAGCTTGCCTTCTATCACTTCCACAAATGCATCATACGGCGCAGCATGTTCACTCAAACCTTCACCTTTATCAAAAGCGAATAGTGTAATCGTCCCCGTTTTTTGATTAATGATTGTTTTACTAACGACTGCGCCTTCCTGAATTTGCAGCATTCTGGAATAATTTTGGACATTCGGGATTACTTTTTCTGACATTTCTTGACCTTTCAATTACACGAATTTTCTTAATTTTACTTTCAATTCGAGGAAAAATGAAATCATTGTCCTATTAATAAGAATTCTGAAGTTGATACAATGAAACAAGGTAAACTTCCGTAAATAAATTAATCTGTTAGAATCGGTTCACAATATTCGTTTTAATAAAAAATAAAGGTATTTTAATGATGAGCACGAAAAAAAATCTAATCATAGTTCTTGTGGCATTGACTTTTTTTCTTTTTGTAAAGACTGAAAATGCGAATGCCGCGAGTGAAGAACCATTTACCGGGGAAGCATTGTGCTTACCTGGTGTTTACCAACAAACGCCTTCCGATTGCTTACCCCTCGGTCCTTCTGATTTTCTGACAAATATGGCAAAGAAAGGAATTACATTCCCATTCCAAAAACTTCCTTCTTTTAGTCCTGATCCGGCGATGATGTATTCAGCTATTCCGTACTTGAAAGTAGGCGAAAATGCTTTTCCGGTTTACGCCACTTTGGAAGATGCGATTGCAAGAAATAGTAGCCGTTTTTTGGAAGCAGGTATGAAGTACCTGGCCATGTCAGAAAGATTAGACAGGGAAGATGGTGTCTATTATCGATTGGCGAATGGTTTATGGGTTGAGGCTGGTGAAGCAAATACGGAGTGTTGTATCTATTCCGGTCGTTTTCAAGGCTTGTTTTTCTATCAAAACCCTCAAAATTCATTTGGTTGGATGGTGGATCAGGCGGATGTTCTGAAAGCTCCTGGATATGGATCCGAACCAACCGGGAAAATCCTCAATCGTGAAGCAGTCGTCCAGATTTACGATATGGCAGAAGCCGATGGTACTGATTGGTATATGGTGGGATGGAATGAATGGGTGGAAAGAAGAAAAATTCGACAATTCCACGTCAATCCGGTTGCACCGGAAGGAGTGGATAATGGACGCTGGATTGAAGTAAACCTTTATGAACAAACGCTTGGGATCTATGAAAATAACAAGCTTGTTTTTGCTACTCTGATAGCCAGTGGTGTTGAGCCTTTTTATACGCGCCCCGGTCTATTTCAGATTTATAAGAAGTTGGAAAAAGGGAATATGAGCGGTGCGTTTGAAGCGGACCGGTCTGATTTTTATTATCTCGAAGATGTCCCCTATACCCTGTATTATGATGAGGCCAGAGCATTGCATGGGGCTTATTGGCGCACCTTATTTGGATATCCTCAAAGCCATGGTTGTGTTAATCTTTCAATTGGTGATTCCCGGGTGGTTTATGAATGGGCAAATGAAGGCGATTGGGTTTATGTTTGGGATCCATCCGGAGAGACACCAACGGACCCCAATTTTTACGGGGCAGGCGGGGCATAAAATATTTTCGTTAATATAAAAAAGATGTGTGGTTTTACCCACACATCTTATTATTATGAATTCTAACTTCCAAAACAATTCTCATGTTTTGGATCTTTTATTCTCCCAGAAGCAAACTTGCAATGTATTTATATGAAAGCAGGCATTAGTTGCTTGAATCGGCTGTATTGATCTAATAAATCTTCCCATTCCT
Organism: uncultured Anaerolineaceae bacterium; assembly: GCA_964586385.1. GTDB lineage: Bacteria > Chloroflexota > Anaerolineae > Anaerolineales > Anaerolineaceae > UBA6170. The sequence goes on along the minus strand of CAZPIM010000053.1, from coordinate 5,775 downwards.
GCATATCCATATTGTCAAATGCACGAAAACTTAAAACGGTAACAACAATACAACAGCAGCATAAAACAGCCAGAACGACTCCAACAATGATCCATATTTTCTTATTATCTTTTTTTGCAGGTGGAGGTGTAAAATCTGTTGAATTATAGCTGGGTGGTACCTGACCTGTTACCACTTCACCCTGTAATGGAGTGGATGAATAGCTGGGTACTTCCTGGCTAACGACCGGTTCACTTTTCATTGGTTCGGAAGGATAACTTGGGACATCGATTACTTGTCCCGATTGTGGTTGGAATGCGTCTGCATTGATTGGTTCTTGTGGTGCAGGAATTGTCATGTCATTATTTTGATCAGAGTCCATTTGATTCTCCTATAAAAAAATTACAAATTTAAAATTATATACATTAGTATACAAAGATTTGAAGAAAGAGAAAACACGATTAAGAACTTTTTTCTAAATTATTATCGAGTCTGCCTCTTAGCCTCTTTGCTGGAAATCCACCAGGCAATCAGGATGATGACTAATACAACCATTAAAATCGGAACGACAACAGATAAAACAGATACAACCGTTGAAAGAAAATCTTCAAGGATACTTACAGGGACATTTCCCGCCCCACCAGTCGTTGCAGTGACTGCAGGTCTGACGGCAAATGTCTTTACGGCATTAACTCCTCCGGCGACGAGCAAGCCACAAGCAAGCGAAAGAATAGGTGAGACTTCTGTTAGAACGTTTGCACTGGCAGCGAAGACGATCGCACCGGCTGTAGGGCGCACAATAGATTGAATAATATCATTTACGTGATTTACGGCTGGGAATTTATCTGCAAAGAATTCAATTAAGGAAAGGAATATGAGAATACCAATAATCCACCAGGAAGAAAGTGCATCCCAGGGTTCTTTTAATTGAAGTAAAGTTGTAAATCTTGCCAGCAAAGCTACGACTAATAACGGTATATATGCATTCAAACCTGCACTTGCTGAAAGTCCAAAAGCAGAGAATATTCCTAAAACATCCATTCTTTTCTCCTAAAGATTAAAACCACCCCATGTTCCGGTGAAAGTAAATCGCAGGATGTCGATAATATACATTTGAGTGATAGCGATGGAAAATCCTGCTAAGATCGGCACCCAGGCTTTTTTCCAAATGTTATAAGCATTTTCTTTCTTAATGATCATGGATATGATCAAAGCATAACACAAAGTTAAAACCAATAATACTGCTAATCCGGAAAGAATTGCCAGAGGATATAGGATCATCGGATTTTCAATTATCGTAGCTAGATCCATTATGAGAATTATTCCGCATAAAATGAAAAAAGTCTTCCAATTTCCAATTGCTGGTTCATAAATCGGATCTTTCCAAAGAGTTTGATTAATAATCGGGTAGAGTACCAAAGCAATTCCCATGCCAAGACCGCTTCCGGTGATTAATCGCAACCAATTATGAGGTTCATAAGCCCAAATGGCATTCGGGAAAAAATGTAAGTAAGAATTTAACCCATCGACAGCAAAAGCACCAGCCAATAAAGCCAGAACGACTAATATTTTTTTTGGTGGCATCTGCGCTTTTTTCCCAAATTGGAGTTGAAAAATGAAAGCAAACATAGCTGCCAAATGCATGCCCGAACAGCGCGAGCATAAGGGTAATGCTCTTTCGCCGAGATGAAAAGAGCGCAGGTCAATCCGGTGACAAACGGCATATCCGATCGCATCCATTTTTCCGAGCAATCCGGAAGGTGTGTAGTTCAGCCACGCGATCGTGATTGTCAGTGAAGCCAATATAAGCAGGATTTTGGCAACCTGTGATTTTGTTATGGAAACTCCTTTAATTTGCATGGTGTAGATTATATAGGTATCAGGATTGAAGGGCAAGAAATCTGGCGGATTGGAACCTAATACTTTTATTTTTCGTCTTGTGAAAGTGATATTCTGCATACCAGATATTATTCTAGAAGACATGATTTGGTATTTTTTTTGATTTGGAGTATGATTTTTGTTTATTACAAAAGCGATATATTTAATAAAAAAAAGGTGGTACGTTGTATGAATACAGCCAGGAAATTTTTGATCATCGCAATTCTCTTTCTGGTGAGTTGCACATCAGTGACGCCTACTCCGATTGAAGTGTTGTCAACTTCCACTCCAATTCCACCATCTCCAACCGCGCTTCTGCCATCTACATCAACTCCCACGCAGACCCCTACTTCAACGCCACTTCCTCCGACTTCTACTCCAACACCATCCTACCCGTCGGAAGGCTACGGTCCGGTAAATTTCCCCGCAAATATTAATCCATTAACCGGTCTGGAAGTTGTAGATCCTACCATATTGAATCGCAGACCTGTGATAGTCAAAGTTCAGAACCTGCCAAGATCAGATCGACCGCATTGGGGGCTTTCATCTGCGGATATTGTTTATGAATACTACACGGAATTGGGTACAACCCGTTTTTCCGCCATTTATTTTGGTGGTGATTCCAAACAAGTCGGCCCAATTCGTTCAGCTCGTTTATTTGACATTAATTTAATTCGTGGTTACGGAGCAATGTTCATTTTTGGCAGTGCTTATGAAGGAACTTACAATCGCCTGGTCAGTTCAGAATTTTATCAACGTTTGATGATAGAAAGCTCGAATACGGTTGGCGTAATATCCCGCATTGAACCGAATTCACGTAATTATGAAATTGCCGATACGTCTCAGGTGAATGCTTACACCCAACGCATGGGCATCGACAATACCAAGCCCAATCTGGATGGAATGTTCTTTCAGCTTCAGGCACCGGATGGCGGGAAGGAATCACCGACAACCTTTGTTCGGTTTTCCAGCGCAATTTATAACCGTTGGGATTATGATGCTGATTCGCAAAAATATGCCAGGTTTTCTGATGCGGACAACGCCTATGGTCCAGACCAGGAAACCTATTTGCAATTGGTGGACCGAGTCAATGATCAGCCGATTGAAGTTGACAATGTTGCTATGATTTATGTAAGACATACAGACATTGATACTCGCCCCAGTGTCGAAGTATTGGATGTGAGCCTTTTAGGAACTGGCAAAGCGTTTGTTTTGCGAGATGGAAAACTATATGAAGTCACCTGGTCACGCCCGACGGAATCTTCGATTCTGACTTTCTTAAACGCCGATGGAACACCATTTGCGTTAAAACCAGGGAAAACCTGGGTGGAAGTCATGGCATTTAATACCGTTTTAGAACAGCAAAAAGATGGTGCTTACCGGTTTAATTTCATTACGGATTGGTAAAACTAATAAGTTAAACCATTCTGCCACATGCAAGCAACAAAACCAGGTTTCTCCTCCTCGAAGTCAGAAACATTGTAAGAAAAAAATCTGGTTTTAAAAGAGTTGCCTTAAAAAAGAATCTTTTTATAACAATATAAGGACGAAATCCGGTTTTATTGAGCACTTCGCCACTACACATTTACAATGTCGTTAATTGACAAAAGATAAAATTTATGCCATACTGTGAAAGTGGATGGAAACATCCTTACCTAATTCGCCATTCTTTGAAAGAGGAGGTGATGTCATGACTGATTGTAGTCAACGTACGGCTGTGGCATACCTCCTGATCATTCGATAAGGAATATGCCACAGCAATCAAGGTAGAACCGCCTCCTCTTTCGTAGGCGGTTCTTACTTTAAAAGGATTGTTTTTAATTATTTTGAAATCAAATCCGAAGAACGGCTTCTACAGCCAGGTCAAATAAAAGTCTTCGTATTGCGGTCCGGCTGTTCCATTTTCGTCCATCCCAACCTTCAGGTTTTACCAAATCCCCCCCATACACAATTTGACCAAAGATCACTTTTCTGAACTCAGAGACTGCAAAAAATGCAGCTGCCTCCATTTCTACAATTTCGCATCCTTCTTCAACATACCTGGCTCGTTTATTTATCGTTTCACGGTAAATCGCGTCGGTGGTCCAGGTTTTTGATAAATTGAATTGAATTTTGTGTTTCTCCAGCGTGGTTTTCAACGCGAAAATTGCATCAGGATGCGCATTCACTTCGCGGGCAGGTGGCAGATAATGATAAGAGACGCCTTCATCCCGTATCGCGCTGCTGATGATAAAAGGGTGACCAACATCAACGTGATTGTCCAGCACGCCGCACCCGCCACAGGCGATAAAATGCTTTGCCCCCATAGATATCACTTCTTCCAGTATCCCGGCGGATAAAGCCGCGCCTAAACCCGCATGGTAAACCAATATGTTTTGTCCCTGCGTCTGGTATAGATAAATGGGTAATAAGCCCAGCTCGGAATGTAAATTCGTGAATAATGTTAATGCCGATTCCTTTTTTAGTTGTTCGATCAGGTCAAAGAAGAAACAGGGCACAGCTTTCAGAGGGGCATCATGACGTAAATTTGCCATATCCGGGTTAAGTATTGCACGCTGCGCCGGGTCAAATTCTAGAATTGGGAATGTCTGATTTTCCATAAAAAGATACTCCGGATTTGATGAAAAGTAGTTTGATTGTAAATTTTAAGAATTTTGCGGGTTGAATTAGACTGTCAGGTATTGTATACTGAAATCTGGATTTAAAATTCCTATTCTCCCGGCTAATTCTCAATGCTGATTCTGGGGACCAGGGGAGAAGTCAGCGTAAACACCGATTGCAGTTCTGCAATCGGTGTTTGTTGTTATTCAAGATGGTTTTTTTACCCCTTCAAAAAATACCTGTGTGATGAAATCTGCAGTTGCCTGTACTTCTTCAGCGATAAGTGGATGTTGTGGATGGAAAAAAGCATACAACATACCAAAAAGAAGTTGGGAAGCTTGTTTTGTGTTTATTGGACCAATTTCATTTTGCTTAACCCCATCTTTCAGGATTTCTTCAATGCTTCCAAGGAAGAGGGTATGGTATTTTTCCCCAATCTCCTGGCGAAATTTCAGATCGAGATGGGCAGATTCAATAAAAACCAAATGGATGACACCAAGATTTTCAGGACCCTGATTCATGATCTTTGTTATGAATTTTCGGATTTTTTGTTTGGTGGGCAGTTCTTTGGCCTGGATTTTTCTTATCTCCAGTTCCATTTCTGCAAGAAATCGAAAGAAAATTTCACTGATTAAATCTTCCTTATCTTTGAAATGATAATAAAGGGCTGCTTTTGTCATTTGGCTTGCTTCTGCAATTTCGCGCATCGATACCCCATTAAACCCATTTCTAATAAATAAATGCGTGGCAGATTTTAGGATTAATTCCTTTCCAATTAGAATGGGGTCAATTGGAGAAGGTTCTTGAATTTCTATCATTTTCAGGTTCATTTACAATTCCATTTTTATCGGATCATGTTGATTCGAGCACGGCTTGATTATCTCTTTGTGCAATTTTTTCTGAAAGTTGATCTTTCAGGAAAAAGGTCAGAACAACCAGAGCAAGACCAGCAATTCCGATGACTATGTAACCCGACTGATAACCGTTAACGATATTGCTATTAGATGCAGCCAGTGCTCCAACCATTGCACTGCTCATTAATTGTCCAATACTAATAAATACATTAGCGATTCCCTGCGCAGTAGATCGTTCGGATGGTTTGGATTCATTGAGCATGAGAAAGCGAATTGGTGCGCCAAGCAAAGCCGAAAGACCGAAACCGATCAGGATGGTTGAAAAAATAAAGATAGGAAATTGATCAACAAAAATGGCAAACAAAAAGACTCCGGAAGCCGCAAGACCAGTTCCGAAAAGTAGGACTTTCCTGGAACCTAAACGATCCAGCAGTTTCCCGGCAGTGGGTGAACCGACAGACAT
>CAZPIM010000052.1:0-17987 GCA_964586385.1 uncultured Anaerolineaceae bacterium | reverse complement strand
CGCATATCCCTGGATAAAACGCATTGCTGACAATTTCTCGCCCCGCTTTTCACGCATCATCCCAACATATAGATTTGTTAAGGCTTCTCCCAGCAGCCACTCTTTATCTCGCTTCTGTTTGTTCACTGCTGGTGTGGTATATGGATTGATGCGTATATCAGCCACCTGAGGTCGTTTCCACACGATCCTTGATCCGGATAATGAAATGGTTTCTAATTCGTTTGGCTCAAATATGGCAAATTCGCAGAAAATTCCATCTTCAAATAGAAGCTTATATCCGTCTTTTGTATTTTGGAAAAGATAAGCAATTTTGTTAATATTGTTTAGCCAATCCAGATTATTCATGTAAGAGTTTTTGTTGCCAGGTTCTACGATGGCAAAGAAGTCCAAATCAGAGTAAGAATCCAAACGGTCCAATTCAACACCCACAGATCCCAGTCCAATCAACGCCAGTGCGTGGCCACTACGTTCAAGCGATTTACCGATATCGTCCAGACGTTTAAGTAAAATTTTTGTATCCATATTAATTCCTTATCCTGTTTTTGACCCAATCAATTGTTTTTTTTAAGACCTCTACATCGAAGCGAAATATTCAGGGACTTGTTCATTAAAACATAGACTTTGATGGAAATCCAACTAGTTGTCATCATTAAAGCCCCTTCTTCCTGGCCGGCAAAAAAAAAGTAAGGCAAACAATCATCAGGACAATATTTAGACTGCAAGAAAATCAATACAAAAAACCTGGGTCGTTGCAAAAAATCACAAAGGAAGGTTTGCACCAGAATTCGTTCGTGCATGCATATGTAAAATTTCAAGAAATCCTAACACACTGTATTTGCTAGCCTTAGCACAAGCAATTGATCCTTGTCGAACGCTTTTAAACAAAAGTGTTTGAAATTCACAATTTGTCCGGTGGCTGGAAAATATGGTTTTATATTTATTGAATTTTCTCTTCTCTTTCTTTGCGTGGTTTCCAAATGTAAATGAGCGCTAAGACAACTATTACACATACTAATCCAGGAAGGCTGGCTTCAAGACCAAATTCTCCACCGGTCGACCACTCTGGAGCTCCGCTAAAGACAGGCTTTAAAATCCCGGTCTGGTCTGTACCGCTCACACCAAAACCAAGTACGCCTCCTTGCATAAAATTCGCCATAAAATGCAGGCCTATTGGCATCGCAAGGCTTTTGGTACGAATGAATGCAAGTCCAAACAGGATCGAAGCGAGAAAAATGTTAATACCAGCCAGGATTTTAACGTTTCCCGTCATTCCCGGATTATTTAAATGCGTAAGTAAAAATAAACCGGCAAGAACCAATTGCGCCGGCCACTCACCAACACTTGCGATGAGGCGTTGAAAAATAAACCCCCGGAACAACAGTTCTTCTGCAACAGCAACTCCTGCAAAAAGGAGCACAATTGTTAAAATATTTGAGAATCCCGCGAAATTCCATTGCCAATCGACCCAGCCAAATAAGCGCAGGATGAGCGCAGGAATAAGCATGAGCGCAGACCCAACCAAACCACCCAGAAAAAGTTGTTCGAACCATTGCACATTCAATTTGCCCACCAACTCTGCGATTGGTTTACGGCGCAACAACTGACATATAAATGATGTGATCGCTACGATAACGGCTTGTAGACCAAAGGAGACATCCATTGCGTTTTGTTGCGCGAAAAGTAATGTTGGCACAAGAATAGAAGCCAGCACCAGAAAAAAGATGAGGATCCACCAGCCATTACGAAGTTGGCGTTCGGAATTTAAAATGAGATTACTAGATTTTTGTTGAACCATAAAGTACCTTTTTTACTTTCATCCAATTTCAACACTGCTAGTTTCAGAGAATTCATTAATTGGTAATCATTGGCAGCAACCAGTTGATCAACAATGCAAAAAAGTATAAGCCTGCGCCAAAAGCAGTATGATTCATCAAGCTACGAAGTCTTGCCTGCACAGGATTTGGAGTCCTGGATGCAGCAAATCCGAATCCAAACATTGGCTGCATGATGGCAAATGGTGCTATTACTGTGACAACCCCGAAGACGATTGCGGGAATCGGCGTTGGATGTTGAAGCCAGTTGTTGCCCATGAGTGCGATGAATGTAATCGCAAACATGATGCCAATCATGTAATGGGCTATCCATCCCACTACACACTCTGATTGCTTCGGTGGTGCAGAACCAATGTTTGGATGCTTAAAGATTCCTTCTGGCATATACCGTAGCCAACGCCCGACCAGGCAAATATTGGATGGTGCGATCTTAAAGGCGTGTTTAATAATTTGTGACGAAAGATCAAAAACGAGCGTTGCGCCAAGACCTATGAGAATTGTGGGGAAAAAATCGAGGTCCAATACATTCATAAGCCACCTAATTGTTGGTCGTTAAGGATGTGTTTATTTTTGCTTTATTACAATGCATTTCAATTTATGTCCTTTGGAGAGTCTTGCAGATTGTCGCCAACAATATTGACTGAGAGTAGAGGCATTCCCAGGTCGCGTACTTTTTTTAGAATGCCATGCAGTGATGCCTGATCTATCAGTGAACCAGTCAAAAGCGTATTGCCATCCTCTTCAATTGTTATGGTCAATCCTTCAAACCACTCTTTCCATTGGCTTCTCAGATGCCCTTTTATTCGGATTTGATAGACTTTTGACTGGCTTACATTGGTTTCCTGACCGGAATTGTCTATATCATTTTGGTCTGCCATGATGCTGTTTTCTCCTTAGGTTTGCTGGTCATGCCACATTGATGATGACATTTCCTTTTTTATGTCCGGCTTCGACATAGCGATGGGCTTCCGGCACCTGTTCCAATGGATAATACCGGTCAATGACAGATCTGATGTCGCCAGATTCAATCAGCTCTTTAATGAAGATTAATTCTTCGATGTTTTGTTTCGTGCTGAGTTTTGCAATTGTGACATAGGTCCCGTTCGGCGAAAGGGCTTTTGTGTATTGTGATTTCGGGCATTTACCAACCGTATCAAAGATGATGTCATACTTCGTTTCTCGGGATGAAAAATCTTCTTTTGTGTAATCAATAACCTTACTAGCACCCAGGGATTTCACCATATCCAAATTGGCCGTACTGCACACGCCTGTCACATCTGCCCCAAAATACCTTGCCAACTGCACTGTAAACGAACCAACGCTTCCGGAAGCACCATAGATCAGCACCTTTTGTCCGCGTTGGATATTTCCCTTGCGAAGCAGACGGAGTGCCGTGGGTCCCCCAATCGGAACGGCAGCAGCCTCTTCATAAGTCATATTCTGCGGCTTGGTTAATACCAATCCATCTTCAGGCAGGCATTTATATTCTGCGTGAGCACCAAAATTCTCTGCCAGGGTCGATGCAAACACCTGGTCTCCTACTTTAAACCGCGACACATCTTTGCCGACAGCTTCAACTTCACCGGCGAGTTCCATTCCATAAATTGGGTGTTTCGGTTTTGTGAATCCCAACGTGATTCGCGCAGGCAGCCAGAACATGAGGGGAACGTCTAGACTACGCATCCGGATGTCACCGGCAGAAATCGTGGCCGCACGCACTTTTACCAGAATTTCATTATCTTTGGGAGTTGGTTTTTTTATCTCTTGAAGTTGAAGAACTTCAGGTGAGCCAAATTGATTTGCTACGATTGCTTTCATTTTATGATTATCCTTTTCTGTATATATTTATATATTCCGTGTCTTTACTATGCTTATCGCAGATGAGAAACAACGGTTGATAATGTACGAGCTGAGCGAACTGATCGCTTGCGAATACGCCATTCGGCTACAGCCAGATTGATCACCCAGGCTGCACCCATTAACAGCGCTCTGCTGAGTTCATTTGGTTTGCCGGCGATTAGTTCCCCGACCATCAGGGTCAGCGACTGCGTACCTGCAGCCATACCGATGGCATAAGCACGCATCATCCAGTCACTATGCTGTCTTACATTCCCGCGCCGGATCGCAACAAAGGCGAAGACAATCGACCCGATCATGCCTGACCCGAAAAAGAGCCTCTGTGCTTTAAGGAAATCACCATCGATAACCGGGAGTTGATAGAATAGGGTCATCCACAGAGCCGAAGAACCAACCAGCAGCCCGCATACAACCAGAAGCCGCCCAGCCCAACGGTGCCAGATCGGCCAACGCCGTCGGATGCTGGTTGCAAACTGGAACGCACCCAGAATGGCATATAAGCTGGCTCCTACAATATGTATAACTACGGGCAGGGGCGAGGCAAAGAAGCGGGCGTTGGCCGGCGTGATCTCCGCACCACCGCTTAGCTGGTTCAGACGAAAGGCTCCGGAGACGACCGGAATGAAGCTCAGCAGTAGCAGTCCGTCGATCACCATCCATTCTGCTGATCTTTTTCCCGCAGGGATTTTGGCTTTTTGAGGTTGAGTATTACCTGTCTCATTGGACTGTAGTATTTCCAGGTTTCGATCTTTATCATAGACATTGGCATTCATTTTTTACTCCTTTTACAAATTTTCGCAGTTAAGCTAGCGGTTTGCGATGCACTATGGTTTCTGAAGAGATTAATCAGCTCCGGTATGGCTGGACATTGGACTAATTTTTACAGCTACCGGTTCCGGGGTTGACTCTCGTCGCTCAAAGAACAGCGCAAATCCCAGCCAGACCAGAGCAACCCCGGTCGGAATCGCCGTCAATGGATCGAGTTGTTGAGGAAGCAGCGCAAACAGGATACCCGCCAATGGCGCTGATAAGGCCAAAAGGGCACCTGCCCAACGCGGCAGAATGCGGGCACGAAATGTAGCGATACCAAATAACAGTAGGCCGAATAAAAATAGGATCGACGCGAGCGAATAAACCGTTTTAAGCGCTCCGAGGTTCATCGAACCAGCTACGCCATTTCGCATCGCCAAAGTGCTCTCCACAAACGCCGGTGCTATACCCGTCAACAACGGCAGGATGGTAGGTTCGATAAATGAAAAGCTCATCTGTAATGCAAAATAGATGGTTAGCAGAAGATAACCAGCCAAACCCAGCCAACCGGTTTTTTCCAATTGTCTGGCATAAAGCCCTGTAATACCGAGCAGGCCGAAGATGGACATGACCGTCTTTATGGAGGTCAAGGTGATGAATGCGCTGGTGTTAACGGACACGAAAACGTCTGGTGGTTGGATCGGAAGAATCGTTGCGAATAAGGTACCTGTTATCACTGTTGATAAACCAGCTGCGCGGATAAGGTTCGGGGTGGTTACTTTCATTTTTTTCTCCTTCGAAACTGACACTTGTATTATCGACAGGCGGTCAGACGATCGCCTGTCGATTCCCAACCACCTCAGGCGGCGATACTCGGTTCCGGTCGGACGGTTTTCTGATCAAGGATTACTTCCGCGGATTTCGTCTGGCGTTCGGTCAAGAGCGCGTATCCCATCCATGCCAGGCCCAACCCCATCGGGATCAAGATGACTTTTGCCTGGAGCTCGGTTGGAAGTATTGCACCGACCGGAATCATCAAGGTTCCTAGGGCAAGCAAACCGGCTGCCCAGCGCGGAAGGATCCTGGCGCGGAAAGTAGCGATGGCAAACAACAGGGAACCAAGGATTAACATCGGTTCGGAAATGTCCCACATCGTTGGCAAGACGCCGAGGTTCACCTCACTGGGAATCCCGCTAAACATCCCCAGAAAGCCGGTCACAAAGGGCGGGAACTCGATTGCCAGGTGAGGCAATACCGCGGCTTCAATGAAAGAATATATCCCCGCCAGGGTCATCCATAGGCTGAACAGGAGGAAGCCAATCAGACCCAGCCAGCCGGCCTTTTCTACCTGTCTGGCGTAGAGCCCTGCCAGACCTAACACGCCAAAGAAGCCCAGGGATGTAGCGAAGATGTGCACAATGATCCAGGTAGGGGTAGTGACGTAGGCAAATTCGTTCGCCGGATGGAACATACCCATCACGACAATGCTTAGCCCTGCCAACAAGGCAGAGAACCCAGCCACTCGCATAAGGGCTGTTGTGGATATACTTGTTTTGCTTTCTTTATTCAAGATCTTACCTTTGGTATTCATTTGTTTGTCTCCTTTTTTGAACCTCCACGATAAGTGTCAGAATTTGGCACCAGGCATAGCTGCCTGTCTGGGTTCTTCTGAATTCAATATACAAATGAATGTGGGGAGATGTCGTCCCCACATATGGGGGTTTATGTGGGGAGATGGAAAGATGATTAAAAAAACCCTCCTTTTTTCTAAGGCGGGGTTTTTGGAATGTTTTACTTGGCTGTGTGTTATTTGCTTATAGTAAGCCGAGTTCAATTGCCCGTTTGACTGCCCCTCGGCGGCTATTGACATTGAGTTTACTGTAAATACTTTTTGTGTGAGTCCGAACCGTGCTCAAAGCAATGACAAATTCCTGAGCGATCTCGGGACCAGACAACTCGGTTTTGAACAGACGGAGAATGTCCAATTCACGTTGACTGAGCGGCTCAACGAGAGATGGTGAAGCAGGGGAAGTGGTAGGAGTTGTTTCTACTTCCATACCTTGTCGATCCATCTCAAATGCCGATAACAGTTTGTGTGTATATTTCGGCAAATTTCCGCGCGCATCCACCTTTCGAATTAACTTTGCCATACTTGCGCCTTCGGCCAGGAATATTCGCATATAGCCTTCCGGTTCGGCCAGTCTTAGCGCACGCTCCAACGAAGTAATAGCAGCAAGTATATTCTTTTTCATTTGGTGAGCAAGTGCCTGCAAGATCAGGATTTCGATCACGCTTCCTATTCTGCCGCCTTCGTCAGCTGCTCTCAAGAGACTCTCCAATAACGCCATCGCGTCATGAAGCACACGATCTGAATGGTCACTTTGGTATTGAGACAACAAAATTCTAACAAATGTGATTTGCTCAAACTCCCGCAAGTAACTAGGACTTTCCTCCACGGACAGTTTTCTTTCACGCGCCCAAGCAAGAGCCTTCTCCAACTCCCCCTGCTTGATCCAAACGCGCGCCTTCAAGGCTTGGATGGGTCGAACGTTTGGGGAGAAATCACCTGCATACAAAGGCTCTGCCTCATCAAGCAGAATGAGAGCTTCTTCCAGATTGCCCTGGACTTCACGTATTCCGGCCATGGCAACACGCCAGCGATATGGGTTTTTCGGCAATCCGTTTAGTTCCCCAAGCTCCTTGCATTTCTCAAGTTGCTGCTTTGCAGAATCTAAATCGTTACGCTCGCGGTAGAGCTCGCTCATTCCAACAAGCATGTCTGCTGCACCCCGCAGGATCGGCACTCCCTGCTTTTTCGCAAGCTGCAAACCGCGCTCATAGATGCTCATTGCCGCACGCAATTGACCCAGCGCAATCCGTATATCCGCCAATGTTACGGATCCCCCTATTACGTCAGTGGTATACCCAATCTTCTGCAAATAAGCCATACCCTCGGCGAACATATGGTGTGCTGTCTCAAGATCTCCGCTAGTCCACAACGCGAGCCCTAAGAGCGCAGATGCCGCTCCACACAGGAAATCATCCTCGTTACGCGCTAACTCTAGCACGCGCCGGGCGAATTTCATTGTATCATCCACGTTGCCAAGTATTAAGGCTTGTCCGGCCCGGTGTATTGCAATTGCGCCAGGCAAACGGCGAAATTCAGCTTCGTTATTTACAATCATCTTCGTAGCCAAAGATTCTGGCTTTTCGTCATTGTTTGCTGCAAGGTCTAGCCACTTTTCAGCAGCAGACAACCAATAGTCTACGCCATCCATCTTGCCGCTGGTAAGCAATGAGCCGGCATACCAATTGCATAAAACAGGACGGTATTGAACCTGTTCTTCGGGTAGCTCCTTAAACCAGCTAAGCACTGCGGTCTCCTGTCGGTTTTGAAGCAATTCCTTAATGTTCTGTTCCAGCAGATCTGCCGCTCGGGAGTAATCATTGGCTGCAATTGCATGGCGGATCGCATCAGAAACCGAACCATTCTGCGCATACCACTCACTTGCGCGTTTATGTAAAGTAGATACCAGATCCGGCTGTTCTGTCATCAAATTCACAAGCAGAACATCGGCAAAAAGATGGTGATAGCGATACCAATGACGCTTGTCATCCAATGGAATGAGAAAGAAGTTACCACGCTGCAATGTTGCCAATCGCTCTTTACTTCCATTCTGACCAGTGACGGCATCGCACAGCGAACCATTCAATCGGGTAAGAATTGAAGTCTGGAGCAGGAAACTTCTTAGTGATTCGGGCTGGTGTTGAAGGACTTCTTCGACGAGATAATCCACAATGTAGCGGTGGTCTCCGGAAAATGCTTGAATGAATCCAGAAACATCCTGATGCCCTTGCATTGTTAACGCAGCTAATTGCAACCCTCCAATCCACCCTTCCGTTCGGGCTTCCAGCGCGGAGATGTTTTCTTCTGAGAGATCCAATCCCATCACTTTGTTGAGAAATTCGGTAGCTTCGGAGGGAGTAAAGCGCAAATCAGCGGTGCGCAGTTCGGTCAACTGATCCCGGACACGTAAACGGGTCAACGGCAGATTTGGATCTTCTCTTGTAGTGATAACCAGGTGCATCTGTGCAGGCTGGTGCTCGAGCAAAAAAGTGATGGTCTGGTCTATCTGCCTGGAATCAATCTCGTGATAGTCGTCAAGAACCAGGGTGAAATAATTCTGGAAAGCGGTGATTTCGTTGAGCAGGCTTGTCAAAATGGACTCGACCGGTGGTAACTGTGAAGTTTGTAACAGTCCCAGGATGCCAGATCCGGTATTCGGAACAAGTGTCTGCAAAGAGGCGATAAGATAGTTCATAAAGCGCACAATGTCGTTATCCTCTTTGTCCAGCGAAAACCAGGCGGTTGGCCGGTTGCAACACGCAATCCATTCACTAACCAGCGTGGTTTTACCAAAGCCTGCAGGGGCTGAGATGACTGTCAGTTTATGGTGTAGCCCTTCGTTCAACCGCTCGATCAGTCGGGTGCGGAGGACTACTTGTGGTCGTGGTGGAGGAATATATAGTTTTGTGGCCAAAATAGGTGTAAACATTGATCCATGATATAACTTGAAAAAAAGCGATTCTATACTTTGTATAGACAATCTTTATTTTTCTAAATCAAAAACGATAACCCCGACTGTTCATTATCTGTTTCAATTATCAATTCCACGATCATCATTTGATTTATGCGCAGATCCTTTGAGGATCTCTCCACTACACAGCAAGACCGAATACAAATGTTTTTGATCTATTATGGGGTAAAATAGATTTTGTTATTTTAAATGTACGAACATTTCAATGATTATGGGGTTGAAAACCAATGGTCTGGTTAAAATCGAATTGGAAAAGCTATGTTGTTCCTGTCCTGATCTTTTTTTTACTGGGAATCAGCTACGCCGTCCAGGCTGGTAAGCTTGGCTGGTACCTGGATGACTGGATTATTCTGGAAGCCTACAATTTTGGGGGAGCCTCCCGATTGGGAGCATATACATTTATGGGTGGACGCCCGTTAGTAAGTCCCTTATGGCTGCTAGGTTTCTGGGTATGTGGAATGGACCCCGTTCGTTGGCAGCTTTGGTCGCTCTCTTGGCATGCGTTGACCTCTATTTTCTTATGGCTTAGTTTACGCAAGTTGTTTCCAAACCATCAACTCCAGGTTGGGCTGGCAATTCTTTTATTCACTGTCTACCCATTATTCGACCAACAAGCTTCCGCACTGACCTTTAGCTTTCATTGGATCGCTTTCGCTCTCTGGGCTCTTTCTTTATATTTGATGATTCTGGCTGCTCAAAATCCAAAGTATTGGACTGTTTTTACTTTGTTTGGCTTGCTAGTTTTTTCCATTCAGGTCTATACGAATGAGTTCTTCGTTGGGTTGGAGATTTTACGCCCTTTCGTCCTGTGGGTTGCTTTTCAATCTCATAAAAAACGCTTGCATAAAACCATTCAACACGAAGTCCCCTGGGCGATTACTTTTATCGGTTATCTTGTTTGGCGATTGATTCTGATGCCAACACCACCTACCGGCGATCGCAATAGCCCGGTTATGCTTGTCAATTTTTTGAAAGATCCGATTAATACCATCTTTAAAATTGTAACGATGGTGACTCAGAGTCTGTTGGAAGGTTTCAGCGGTGTCTGGTACCAGGCAATCGAACCCTCATCCTTCATAATTGGTAGAAATGCTGATTTTTTCAGCTGGTTGATTGTGATAAGCCTGTTGGCCGTGGTAATTTATCTGCTTCGGCGGCTTGGGGCTCGCCTTCATCTGGACCCGATCAACCCGGGTTGGTATTTTGTGATTTTTGGTGTCCTGTTCTTTTTTGGGGGGATCTTACCGGGATTACTGAAAGGAAGTTACTTTTCACCTACTGTAAATTATAGTGATCGGTTTGCTATGGCTGCCATGCCGGGTATTGCGATTCTTATCACTTCCGCAGTATGGTACCTTTTCCGATCCCAAAGACTCAAAGTTTTTTTTCTGTCTTTGTTAATCCTCCTCTCGGTCGGGTTCCAATTTCGATTAGCCAATCAATATCGAAACTCATGGGAAAAACAGGAGCGCCTTTTCTGGCAGCTTCTCTGGCGAGTTCCTATGGTGGAAAAGAACACTGGCTTTTTAGGCAATGGAGCGCTCGCTTTGGGATTAGGAAGCTGGGCGACATCCTCAGCTATAAATTTACTATATGGGGATTATCAAAATCCTGCCTTTGTCCCTTACTGGTATGTGGATTTGTATCGAAACGCCGTTGATGAAGTAAAAGAAAAGAAAGATTTTTCAAGCGCACATTTATTTTTTCAATGGCAGAAACAGCAAAGCCTCGTCTTTCAATTTGAAACGGATATATCCCTGTGTGTTTGGGTGCTGGACAAAGAAGATGTTCACAATCCCGATCTCGACCGGTTGGTTCAAGCCGCGCTCCCCATTTCGGATCTCTCGCGGATTACCTTTGAACGGAACATCTCCCTACCGGTGGTTTTACAAAATGAGCCAAGCCATGACTGGTGGTGTTATTACTATCAGAAAGGCGATGCTGCAGCCCAGCAGGAAGATTGGGCTACAGCGCTTGATCTTTATAACCAGGCTGTAGATGCTGGCCAGCGTGCCTATGCTTCTTCCGAATATATGCCTTTTATTCAAGCAGCTGCCCATCAGAAAGAATGGGATTTAGCTGCCGATATCAGCCTGGACGCCTCTTTTTTGACCAATTCCACCGCCCAGATTTGTGAAACCTGGCAGGCTTTGCAGGACGAGTTGACAATACCGGAGAATTTACTCACATATCTAGTAGACCGGTTCCAATGCACAAACCTGGAGTAAAAAGCAAGTTTTACAAAACCTTTTTTGGAAATCTCCTCGTTTTAAACATCCTGCCAAGGCTCCTACTTGACGAGATTTTTGAAATGGGGTATAAATTTAGCGCTAAGTTGTGCTTGCCCCGGTAGCTCAATTGGACAGAGTACCTGCTTGCGGAGCAGATGGTTGCAGATTCGAGTTCTGCCCGGGGCACACAAAAACACGATCCGCTTTGGATCGTGTTTTTTTTATTCAGTCAATTATTCGCTTATTGTATAACCAAGATCCGAAACTGCTTTTTTTATCTGGGCGGCTGTTATTTTTGTTTCATCGAATGTAACAACCATATTTTGCTTCTTATAGTTGGCTGTGATTCGGTCGACACCATCCAGTTCATCTTCTAATCCTTCCAGGCGCATGACGCAAGCAGGGCAATGCATATCCGTGACAATAAATGTTTCTGATTTCATCTTTCCTCCCTGAAACACCTATTCAAAGACAATCATGCCGTTGTACATGCCCATTGAACAGGCATAAAACAATTCGGTTCCGGCTTTCTGTGCAGGAATTTCAATGATTTCTTCACCGGTTGCGGTTAGTATTTTGGATACGTCCAACGCCGGAATGACAACTGCACGGGAGCAGGAATAAACATTATCGGTTATAAAATGGATTTTGACTGGCTGATCTGCCCTTGCGATGGACTTATAAGGAAAATAGCCCTGATCTTCGACTTGAATATAGACATCATTGGCTGTATTTTCAGGAATGGCCGGAGACAAATTTTGTGATTGGTTGGTAAGGTCTTCTGCGTTTGCCTGAACGGTTGTCTGTTGCCCGAATGCTTGCTGTGTAAAACGACTGATTGTATAGGGAAATCCTACTAAATTTAAACCGGTATCGAAGGAAATTAGACCAAAAACAAGTAAAGCAAGCGCAACCAGGCGCGTAAAATATTTTTCTGTTAGAGAGCCAAGTTTTGTCGCCAGGTAAGTCAGAATGAAAAAGACCGGGCTTGCTCCAAGTGTGAAAGCGAACATTAACAAGCCACCGGTCAGCGCATTTCCGCTGCTAATTGCTAAAGCCATCATAGATTGGGTTACACCGCAGGGAATTAGCAGGGTTAAAAACCCCATAATAATCGGTGTAAACATATTTTCCTGATTTTTTGCTTTCTGTCGAATCAGTCTGCGAATTCCAGCAGGTGGTTCAAAACTGAAATACCGAAAAATTGGGTGAACATTGAATAATCGAAGCACGTTACCAAGCATAAAAATAGCAATTGCAATCTGTAGAATACCGCGTATGGTGGGAGTTATGGCTAAAACCGATCCGATTGAACCCAATGCAACACCCAAAAGGGTATAGGCAATCAATTTTGCCGCTAAAAACAAAACGATTGGCTTTGCCATACGAATGTTCTTTTTGTTATTTTGTTTTACTGGCTTGTGGGACTTCTGTTTTGCAATATCATTTTCGATCTGACCGGCCAGTGAACTGGTAACCAGTCCTCCCTGTACTGCCATACAACTTAATCCGCCTGCTGTCAAACCTGTCACAAAAGCGATCCAAATCGATCCATCCATTAAGCGTTTCTCCTGAATACTTCCATTTTTATCCGTTTTATCTAATTCCTGACAATTATGATTGTTTTTCAGGAAAAAAACTATGAGCATTATTGCCCATTAAAATGAAAGGATTGAATCTTCCTCGACCTTATACCATCCCAGGTTGACCATTTTGAAATCCTTTTTCCTCTAAAATGGGAAAATAATGCAACCAAACGTGACCCCTTTACTTTCAAATTGCTGTTCTTTTTTCAACAGGTAAAGTTTCAATCGCTCACAGTGTTCTCTTTCAATAATCGACAAATGATACAATTAAGACCATGGCAACGCCTCACATCGATGAAATTATTCATAGCCGACGAAAATCAATTGCATTAATCGTCCAGCCTAACGGAAAGGTTATCGTACGCGCACCTTTACATACCAGTCAACGCATAATCATGGAATTTGTGAAAACAAAATCCGACTGGCTGGAAGAAACATTGACAAGGGTTAAGAAAAAACAATCTGCAAATCCAACGCTGCGTTTTGAAGAGGGCGGTTTATTCTGGTATTTAGGAAAGCAATATCCTTTATCACTGGTTTCGATTCAGTCAAAAATCTTTTCCTTCCGCCAGGGCTTCTTTTTGAAAAAGGATCATCATCCTCAGGTAAAAAGCATTTTTGAAAAATGGTACAAACAGGAAGCGCGCAGCATTTTAAGTGAACGAACACAGAATTACGCCCAAAAATTCGGTTTTGCCTTTAAGAAAATCAATATTACCTCGGCAAAAACCCGTTGGGGTTCGTGCAGTTCTCGGGGATCGATTAATTTCACCTGGAGATTGGTGATGGCACCGCTGGAAATTATCGATTATGTCATTATCCACGAATTGGTACACACAAAAGTACCCAATCATAGTCGTAAATTCTGGGAACAGGTGGAAAAATATCTACCGGATTATCGTAAACGGCGACTCTGGTTAAAGAAAAATGGCGTTTTATTTCAGTTCGAATAAACGATGGATAGAAGGCCAATAAAAATTTCCATTATTTCCCGTTTTACTGTTTAATTAATGAGATCAAAAAAATTGGGAGAAGACGAATGAAAAAATTCATTGCGGTGGCTGGAAATATTGGCGTTGGAAAATCGACACTTGTAGAAAAAATCTGCCATTTGATGGATTGGGAACCATTTTTTGAACCGGTTACTGAAAATCCGTATTTGTCTGATTTCTATGCAGATATGAATGCCTGGAGCTTCCATTCTCAAATTTTTTTCCTGACCCATCGTCTAAGAATTCATCAGGAGTTAACCCATTACAACGGATCTGTCATCCAGGACCGCAGTATTTATGAAGATGCAGAGATCTTTGCCCGTAATCTTTTTTTACAGGGAAAGATGAGTCAGAGAGATTACCAAACATATTATTCCCTCTACCAAACACTGGCTGAATTTTTACCCCCGCCAGACCTTGTTATTTATTTAAGGGCATCTGAAAAGACTTTATTAACGCGTATTCACATTCGTAATCGGGATTACGAAAAGACCATCACCCCCGATTACCTGATTCAATTAAATAACCTATACAATCGCTGGATAGAAAATTTTACTTTCTGTCCTGTGTTATCAGTACCGGCAGATGATCTCGATTTCGTCGCTCACCCACGTCATCTCGATTTAATATTGAAAAAAGTTCAAGACAAACTAACCGGGAAAGAAGAGGTCATCTTTGATCCCATCGAAGTTATTGAAGCAACGGATTAAATATTAAGTTATCTTGGTTCTACGGTTAATTTGATGGCCGTACGAATTTTTCCTTCAATATCAACATCAACAAACTCCGGTACACAGACAACAATAATGCCATCTTCCGCCAAATACCCTCTGGCAAGAACTAATGCTTTTACTGCCTGGTTAATCGCACCGGCACCAATCGCCTGAACTTCAGCTCGATTATGTTCTCGAACAACCCCTGCAATTGCTCCCGCCACGGCTGCTGTACGGGAATTTGCCTTTACCTTTATGATGTCCATTCGATTTCTCCCTTGTTAATTCCCTTTCTTTGTCTTCATGATCAAATACTGTAATAAATATAGGGGAATTTGCATAACATTATCTATACAAATTGTACAGGAATACTCAGAAAAAAACAAGTTGACGCCTAAATAGCAAGATCTCCTATAGCCACTTATACAGGTGTTTTGTCCTCCATAAATGGAAAAGAAAAGATTCTTCTGGAAATCATAACCATGTATTTAAAAATAAATTTAAAGGATAGAGACCTAAAAAAGGTAATTATCCTTTTCTGCTTTTTGGACACAGGGATAATCCATATACACTTATTAGGATGTTAATGAATAGTATTCGTAGTAGGGGTTGTGGAAAAGTGGATAAACCAGATGATTTTCATAAAAAGCACAAGATGTGGTTTAAATTGCATAATTTTTACTATATATAGGGGAAACATCTAATCATTTTATACATTTTTACCTGTTTATAAAAAGGTGTATTTTTATAAAAAAAAATTTGTATTTTTAAGGAAAAACCTGTATGTGGGATATTTTTCCGATTAGACTTGTATATGCTGAATTAGGTCGAGAAAAGGCTTTAAATAGTCAATTAACAAACCTCTCTTTATCCACATTCAGGGGCAGTTATCCACACATATCCCCTTTTTATCCACAGATTTACACCTCTTCAATAGGTGCATTCAGGTCTAATCCATTGTTTTGAGCCCATTTTTCAATGATTTCTTCCACCTGGTCCAGGTAAAGATCCAGACTATTGAGTCGCTCTTGAAATGCCGAAGATTGCATGCCGATTTGAGTTAGTTTTTCCTGCCAGTTTGTATTTGCATCGGTCTCTTCCGGTAGGCAAAGTATAGATTGTGTCCAGGTCCGTAGAACAATCCATAACGCAGCATCCATGCGATCATTCGCTAGTGCTTCGACAGCCCTTGTATAATATGGAAAGCGGATTGGGTTCAAGGAAAGTGGACAATTTTCCTTCTTCCCAACCAGAACAAGGCTTTCCTGCCATACTTTTTGCCAATCTTTAAATTCTTTGAATTCGGGCAAAGTCTTTCCCAATAGATCTGCCAGACCAGAAGACATTCCAGGATAGCCAAGGTCTTTTACGCGATCCGGATACTGTAATAAAAACCTTCTTTCGGTTAATGGAGTTCCATTCAAAACAGCCAGGGCATTGGCGGCATTTTCAATCGCCTGAAGGTAAAGCCAGATGCGTCCGGGATCGGGGTCTTTTGGATCAAGTTGAAAATCCAACCAGGTTTGACGTGCTTTTTCAACCAATGGCAACGCACGACCAATTACATATTCCGGTTGATAAAACTTTGAAAAAACCGTGGCTTGCACATATTCAAACCAATGCTGAGTACCATGTAAGACGATGGGATCTTTAACAAGGTTGGAGCCAACCCAGGGATTAAGGCGTAATTCACGTGGTTGGTTGTAAATATTCTGATCATGATGTGCCAGATCCAGATGGACGTCCGGAGTTAAACGCAGAATTTCACGCGGTTGATCCGGGGCATGATCATGTACAAAAATGAGGTCAATATCCGCGGTTCCTCCCAAAAGAGGCAAGTCATCAATCAAAGAGCCGGTTAAATATACGCAGACAATATGTCGGTCGCGCATGGTGCGTTGTTGAACAGCAGTTCTGGCAGCTTTCAGAAGAATATCGCGGGTAATACGCATGCTTTTCCCTCTTTTATAGGTTTATAACGGTAGTTCTGGCTGGTAAGGTGATAAAAATAAAATTTGACGAATACGATTTTCGATCCAGGATAAATCTTCCGGATTTCGAACAAAGTCAATGTCGTTACTATCAATTGTTAAAATTGGCATTGAATGTTCCTGATTGAGAAAAAAATCATCATATGCCTCGTTTAATTCCTGAATATAGCCCTTCTCCATCGTTCGTTCATAGGGACGGTCGCGCATCGCAATTCGCTGCATCAGGGTTTGGGTCTCAGCGCGTAGATACAGAATCAGATCCGGGTTTGGAATTTTCTCTGCCAGCGCTTCATGTATACGATAATACATTTCAAGTTCGTCGCCTTTCATATTTATCCGGGCAAAAAGGGAATCCTTAGAGAATGTATAGTCGCTAATTAAAACTTGGCCAGATTTTAATAAACCGGGAACGGCATTATTTTGTTGACGGTAGCGCGAAAGTAAAAAGAACATTTGGGTTTGAAATGCATATAAAGCGCGGTCAGCATAAAAATTACTTAAAAAAGGATTTTCTTCGAAAACTTCCAACAAAAGGTTGGCTTCAAATGAAGGTTGTAACAAACGCGCTAATGTGGTTTTGCCGACACCGATAACACCTTCAACTGCAATATACATGTGCACTCCAGTTTTTACCCCAAAAATGCTTGACAGGGAGAAAAATTAATTTAGACTGAATTTAAAGACCGAAACACAGTGAATATAAAATCTTTATAGGTGAGGAGTGTAGTGTGTTCACTGCTATTGTTCAGAATTCACATTCTTAATATACCATAATTAAATTTTAGGAGGACGCTATGGCATCATTGAATCGGGTTCAACTTATAGGTCGACTAGGCAAAGATCCGGAGACCCGAACAACTTCTAAGGGAACGAAAGTGTGTTCCTTTTCGCTGGCAGTCGATCGCCGCTGGAAAGGGGAGGATGGTGTTTTTCAACATGACACAGACTGGTTTAATGTTGAAAATTGGGGATCTCTGGCAGATTATTGTCAGAAGCATTTCCATAAAGGGCAATTAGTCTTTCTTGAAGGCAGATTAAAGACTGATCGCTACGAAAGCCAGGGCGAAACGCGTTACTTCACAAAAGTGGTTGTAAGGAATGCGCAATCCCTAGAAAACCGCAGCGAAGAGCACACCCCGGAAGAAGTGGAAGAAGTTCAAGACGTAGACGCCTAATTACATTTTATTCGTTTGGCGTTTTTATATTTGCTTTCTAAAAATCGGAAATCAAAAAATCTTACTATTTAAGATCAGTCAGTAAAATTATGCGTCGTATTCCACTCTTTTGGCTTTCCGTTGTATTTATTTCAGGCATCGCTTTTGCGCATGAATTCAGTACAAGTGCGCGTTTTTGGCAGTATGGATGCATCCTTGCTGTCCTTTTTGCTGCGCTTGAGTTTTTACTCTTAAAAAGATGGTTCAAATATCGCCGTATGCG
>CAZPIM010000051.1:12760-18053 GCA_964586385.1 uncultured Anaerolineaceae bacterium | reverse complement strand
TTTGTTTTGTCTATAATCAAAACTAAAAATGAGGATGTATGAACCGTATCATAAAAAATATTGTTCCTGTATTGATTCTTATCACCACAATCCTGGCGTGCAAATTACCAATATCTGCCACACCTTCGCCTGAAGACGTTGCAAACCAGGCAGGCACTGCTGTCGCCGCCACATTAACAGCCATGTCGCCTGATCCACATGGAGAAGTCACATTAGAACCCACCCTTGAAATAGAAATTACTGCAACCAGTTCACCTGACCCAACTGAGACTCCAATCCCGGATGTGCCGGTTCTTCGTTTCGCCTTTACTGATCGCAATTCGAATCTTTGGACATGGCAGGAAGGCTCAACACCTAACCAAATCATCGCCAGTGGTGATGTTGATCGGGTTACGATCTCTTCTGATGGAGAATGGATTGCTTTTTCCCGTGTTACTGCGGATTTCCTGGAGACGAGCTTATGGGCAATTCGTTTCGATGGAAGTAATGAACACCTTTTAATCAATCATGCAGACTTTATGGCCATGCCACTCAGCCCAGATATTAATCCGGACTGGGTAGTCTCCAGGTATCCCTTTATGCTTACATTTATTCCTTCCAGTAATACCACGTTGGCTTTCATTACCGTGCCACAATTTGAAGGTCCGGGATTTATTGACAACAAAGATCTTTGGTTGGTGGATGTTGAAACCGGTATCAGGAATAATCTTCTGACTGCAGGAACTGGAGGACATTTCTATTACAGCCCGGATGGCAGCCAGATTGCATTGGTGACAGGCACTGATATCAGTTTAATCAATTCGGATGGAACAAATCGGCGGAGCAGTGTCCTGACCTACGATCCGGTACTGACATATAGCGAATTTGAATATCATGCCTTTCCGCAATGGTCTCCGGATGGGGCTTTTTTACGGGTTGCAATACCTTATAGCGATTCATTGGGAGATCCCAGTATGCCTGGTCATCTTTATCAATTACCAACAGACGGAAGCCCGGCATTTTTCCTCGGCAATGTAAATTTCGCTCAAATTACTTCCGGCACTTTTTCGCCAGATTTAACACACTTGGCTTATGTTCAACAGATCGGTGACCCGGCGAATAATATTTTAGCTCTGATGACATCCAATTTTGATGGGACTGAACCAGTTGAAATTGTCCAGGGTTCCCTTCATTTTGGTGCCTGGTCGCCTGATTCGACCCATCTTGCTTTTAACACCTGGACTCCTCGTTCACATTTTGTCGCGCAAAACGGTGTCGCCGGATCTGGTGTTTTGGCAAGTACGGAAAGCGACCAGTTTACCTGGGTTTCTAACGATCGTTTTATTTATATCAGCATGACCGTCCCCAATTGGGAGATCCGTCTCGGGTCAATTGGTGCACCAAGTACGTTAATTGCTTCGCTTCCAGATGGAGATCATTTTCCCAGCATTGTTTTTAACGGATTGCCTTAATTCGGCACACATTCTCGACAGAGGAACTTTAAGCAACGTCATAATAAGAAATCTCATCAATTTTAGCCGATAAGAATCCTGCCTGATCTCTTTATTAAGTCTCTAGCCAGGAGAATATCAGTTTATTAATATTAAGTCGGGTAGTATTTATCTACCAGAGACCGTAAATAAATAATGCCACTAACAAACCTAAAATAACCCCGCCTACCACTTGGGGAGGTGTGTGACCCAGTACTTCTTTTAATTTATCAATTTGGAGCGGTTCACCACGCAACACTTCTTCAAAAAGGATGTTGATTTTTTGTGCATGAATTCCGGCTTGTCTGCGTACTCCGGTTGCATCATAGACAACAATCATTGAGACCCCAAAAGCCAGTGCAAAGATTGGAGATCCAAATCCATAATTCAGACCGATCGATAAGGTCGTTGACGTCATTAAGGATGAATGGGAACTCGGCATACCGCCACTGCTAAACCATAAGCCCCAATTTACCCGTCGGTTAATTAGATATTCCAAAGGTACTTTTAAGAATTGTCCCAAAAACCAGCCCACCAGTCCTGCTGCCAGGACCTGGTTATTAATTAAATCTGCCAGCATGGCTTAGTCTGTCCCGGATTCATCAGAAGATCCTGAAATCTGCAATTGTTGCATACGAATTTGTGCTTTTTCCAATAGTCCGGCACATTGGCGCGCCAACATTTGACCGCGTTCATATAATAAAAGCGAATCCTCAAGGCTTAATGTTTCACCTTCCAAACGCGATAAAATATTTTCCAGTTCAGCAAAAGCCTGTTCGTAAGTTAGGTTATCGATCGAGTTTTGATCAGTCATAAGAATCTCCGCGGTAAAATTCTTCGAAATTATAAACGCTATTGATTGTTTATCCATTCTTTTTAAGGAAGGTGATTTGAGCACCCATTTCGCCATCTAAAACACGAATATTGATTTTTTTATCTACTGCAACCTGATTTACCGATTGGATCACTTTTCCGTTCTCATCCCGAACTACTGCAAAACCACGGTTCAGGACTTGCAGCGGATTGAGAGATTCCAGATGGCGCATCATTCCATCCAGCCTGGATTGATGGACCACCATTTGATGCTGCATATTTCGTTCCAATCGCTGGCTCATTTCATCCAGTCTTTGACTGTTATTGCGAATTCTGGTTGTTGGAGAAAACATCACCAACCGTTGCATGTCTTGTTGCAAGCTTTGAAACAGATCTGAAATGCGGTCGGTAAAAGCATCCTTTAAACTGGCATTAACAGAGCTGATATCCCGAAGCAATTCTTCTTTATCCGGTGAAACTGCCACTGCTGCTGCGGTGGGTGTTGGTGCACGAAGATCTGCAGCAAAATCCGATAAAGTGAAATCTGTTTCGTGTCCTATTCCGGTTACCACTGGAATTTCAGACCCCACAATTGCCCGAACAACGCCTTCATCATTGAAAGCCCATAAATCCTCAAGAGAACCACCACCGCGTGCCAAAATAATCACATGGACGCTTCCAAAACGATTGAGATCACCGATGGCCTTGATAATCTTTGCAGGAGCTTCATCTCCTTGCACCATAGCTGGCGCCAGAATCACTTCTGCCAGGGGAAAACGATTTTGGAGGGTATTTAACATATCCTGCAGAGCAGCACCGGTGGGAGAGGTAACAATTCCGATCCGGGTAGGAAATTCGGGCAGATTTCTTTTTCGATCTTCATCGAACAAGCCTTCCGCTTCCAACCGGGCTTTCAACCGTAGAAACTCCTGATAAAGGAAGCCCTCACCCGACAGACGAACCGTATCCACATAAAGTTGATATTGCCCACCTGCTTCATACACACTAAAAGCTCCATGAACTTCAACTGCATTGCCAGTCTGCAGTTTT
Source organism: uncultured Anaerolineaceae bacterium (assembly GCA_964586385.1). GTDB lineage: Bacteria > Chloroflexota > Anaerolineae > Anaerolineales > Anaerolineaceae > UBA6170. The sequence goes on along the minus strand of CAZPIM010000051.1, from coordinate 14,721 downwards.
AATCGCATGCGCATGGCTTGTGGGCGCCAGATGACGCATTTTAACGATGCACTGCTATCCTTCAGTGTGAAATAGACGTGACCGGAACTTGGCGTCGAAAGGGTAGAAATTTCACCTGATACCCAAACATCCTTCAGAATTTCGTCACTTTCCATCAACGCTCGCAAGTATTGGGTAATACCGGAGACAGTTAAAATACGTGGTCCAAATAAAGATTCTTGTTCAAACATGTGTTTAGCATACCCTGCCATGAATTTGATGTCAACAGAATTAGACCAGTCGAAACGCCTTTTTTTTGATCAATTTTTTCAGGTGAAATATCACCATTGATCAGGTAATTTCGATATTCATGTACAATAACGATATGGATTACTTATGGTCACCTTGGCGGATGAAATATATTATGGACAAAGAAAAATCATCAGAATGTGTGTTTTGTGACGCCCTTTTGCGTCAGGATGATGAAAATTACCTGATACTTTTTCGCGGGAAAAATGCATTTATCATGCTAAATCGCTATCCTTACACCAGTGGACATCTGATGGTTCTGCCTTACGCACATGTCCCTACATATGAAGATTTGGATGTGGAAACACGGGCTGAAATTATGGAATTGATAAATCTAGCCACAAGTCTTTTACGAACAACCTATCATCCGGACGCATTTAACATGGGGGCAAATATCGGTCAGGATGCCGGCGCAGGCATTGCACCACATCTGCATTTTCATTTGGTGCCACGCTGGCGTGGGGATAGTAATTTTATGGCGGTTACCAGCCATACGCGTGTTTTGCCGGAGGAATTGAAAGAGAGCTACCAGCGACTAAAGCAAACCTGGAACCAGCTTTTTAGCTAATCGTCCTCTTCGGGAGTATCCGTCGGTTCAGGAGTTTCATTTGGGGTTGGTGTATTGTTCGGTTGATCTGTCGGGTCTTCATCGTTATCATCCGGCTCTGGAGTGTTATCCCCATCATCTATTTCGTCTGGTGTTATTGTTGGTGAACCTGTTTCTCGTGGAGAACTCTCAAATTCATCATCATCCGGTTTTTCCGTTTCCTGCAGGGTCATCGTCGCAATGGCTGTTGACAAGATCTGTTCTTGTGTTTCTGATTCACCATCATCGCCAGATGATGTGCCACGATTTGAACCTGACAAGAGATCCGTAGAAATATTCGAATCATTCTCATTATTTGATTCTCTACTCTCTTTATCATCTGCAGACAATACAAGAATGAGATATTCCTCCGAATTCAAGCGGATTGCTGTTGCATTGACATTAACTCCATCCCTGAGGGGTGTAAATAATTGCGATTGATTGGAAACCCGGATCTGGATACCATTAATCATCCATTGACCATTCGAATTCAACTGAAGCTTGCCATTCATATAAAACATGCGCAATTCCAGTGTTCGCACCAGAACGCCATCTTTCTGAGATATTCCATCAACCTCAATATAAGCACCATTTAGCAGGGCATTCCAGAGAGGGGATTCTTGATCCATGATCAATGGAACACCCTGAACACTCCAAACACCATTCTGGTCCTGCGCAAGCCAACCAGCAAACGAGACAGTTTGGTTTTTACCACTTTGCTGTAACCGGATCACTTCATTCACACGACGTGCATCCAAAACTTCTTCGAGTTGAAGTCTTCCTAGGGCATCACGGGTCAAAGCCAGTTGCATTTTTTCAACTGTGCGTTTAAAACTGTAAAGCGGTTGACCAGGTAAAGATTGTGCTGAGACAAGGCCGGAAATGGTCACACTGGCAATAAGGACAATAGAAATAATTAAGAGCTGGGTTGCTAACCGTAAGCCAAATATTCGGTCCCAAAATCTGATTTTTTTCGATTCGCCTTTAATTGTTCTTGCAGTACTCAAAAAAGCCTGTTTACTGGATTGTTGGGCAAGTGGATTCGGTAAAGGTATCGGTGTTTTTAACAGAAAAGCTACCTGAATGG
>CAZPIM010000051.1:0-12660 GCA_964586385.1 uncultured Anaerolineaceae bacterium | reverse complement strand
GTGTGATTTTCCAAATCTGATAATGGCTTTTTATATGCATCGCGATAATAATCCATCACGAGATGGTTTGCAGTTCCCATTAACCAGCCACCCAAATGGTTGATTTCTTTTTTTGTGTTTTTTAATTGGCTTAGGAAACGCATAAATACATCCGCTGTAATATCTTCACAAATTTGTTTATTTGAGATCCGATAACACACGTAACCCCAAATTTTGGGGTAGTATCGGTCATGGATCATCGCAATTGCCTGCATATCATTTCGTCTGGCTTTTTCTAATAATTGATGATCTTCGAGGTCATTCAGCGGGGAGGTCTCTCTCAACATCATTTAAGTATAATTGAAGCTCATCAATAAATCATTTCTTAATAAAAGCTCAGGATGAGTACAATATGTAAATTAAGTCGTACTCATCCTCTTATCCTAACAATTAGTTAATAACTCTGTAGTTCAGCAATCTTCTAATTATCATCATCACTATCATCGTCATTATCATCATCACTATCATCGTCATCATCGTCGTCGCTATCATCGAAGCTATCATCGCTGGAGTCGTCATCTGAGTCGTCATCTGAGTCGTCATTTGAATCATCATTCGAGTCATCATTCGAGTCATCATCGGAGTCATCGTCAAGTTTGACTTCGCGCGCCAGAATACTGCCATCAGACTGCAATGTTCCTTCAACTTTCACAAAATCACCGATTTTCAAGTTGCTGCTGCGTTCTGTCGATGCATCCAGTAGCACTGTCACACCACCAATGATCCAGGAATTACCACTCATGGAAGTAATGATCCCTTTTAACTCATCATCATCATTCATCCGATCATCATTGTTATCATCATCTTTTTCGATTTCACGGACGATTAATGACCCGTCCTGTTGACGCCATGCATGAACTTTTACGAAATCGCCAACCAGTAATTGTCCTTTTATTTCGGTTTGGGGCAATATTGTAAGTGTTTTACCTCCAACAACCCAGCTGTTTCCATTCATGGATTCGAGGATGCCATAAAATTCTACCTGCAGACCGGCAGTTACAGTTCCTGTGGCCGAAGGATTTGAAGAAGGGGTGGTGGTTAGCGATCCAACTACACCTGGAATTGAGTCTTCCAAACTGATTTTCTTAGCAACCAGATTACCATTTACCACATGACCTTCCACTTCTACTAAATCTGTCAACCCGATGGATTGGCCAATTTGAGTGTTGTTATCAACATAAATCACTTCGCTGGAAATAACCCAGGATTCATCGCCCATACCATCAACCTGACCATACAGCTTGAACTCAACGCCGGAAGAATCGTCTGTGGAATTGTCGTTTGACTGAATTCCAAGACTGACTATATAGCGGCTCTGGTCCGGTAATAATAGACCATCCACATTGACAACATCACCAACCGTTAATTTATCCGGTAACTTGGAGTTGTCATCCATACGGAAAACCAGGTCATCCACAGTGATCCGATCGGAATCGATTGAAACTACTGACCCGATAAAACGGGTTTGTCCCAAAGTGAGACTATTCGCCATAGAAACATTATCTTCTGTTATTAACTGTTTGCCAGCAGCATTCACATCAAGCAGATCAACCGCGCTACATGCACTGAGGATCAATGCCAGAACAAATACAACTGCCAAAACGGGTGTAATTTTTTGAAAACGCATTTTATGCTCCTTTTATTTTGTAATACTACTAATATTGTCGGAATTACATCATAAAAGTTACGATTCAATATTTAGAAAAAAGTGACAAAAAAATGGTTGCTTTTTTTGCAACCATTTTGGTAACGAATTTTTTACATTTCAGTAACTAGGATTTGTTTTACATGTTTTGCGAATATTTTTCCTAAGTACGAAATTGATGATCAGGAACCCTAGCGGTTTAATAATTCTTTTAGAATCTCCTGCGCCAGCTTGGGGTCAGCTTTACCACGCATTTCCTTCATGACCTGCCCGGTGAACCATCCGATCAAAGTTTCTTTACCAGAACGATAAGTTTCCACTTCTTTGATACTATTGAGAATGATCTTCTCAGCCACAGCCCGAATCGCTGCATCATCGCTGACCAGACCCAAACTCTCACTTTCGACAATCATTGATGGCGCTTTGCCAGTCTCTTCCACTTTACTCAAAAGACTTTTCCCGGTTGAGGTATTAATTTTTCCGGCATCCACCAATTTTAGAATATCTGCCAGGTAAACGGGAGTAAGTCTTAATTGTTCTGCTGTTTTCCCGCCTTCGTTAAGCATGCGCAATACATCATTCATTAGATAATTGGAAACTTTCTTGGGGTCACCACCGTAGGCTTTGACAGCATTTTCAAAATAATCCGAGAGATTGCGTTCCAGAGTCAGTAAATCAGCATCATATTCAGGCAATTGATAATCTGTAATGAAGCGGTTTTTGCGATTTAGCGGTAATTCCGGGAAATTTGATAATGTCGCTTGCAACCATTCGTCTGTCAGATGCAATGGTAATAGATCTGGTTCTCTAAAATAACGGTAATCTGCTTCGGTCTCTTTAGAGCGCATTTTCTTAAGCTCATTTTTTTCATCATCCCAATCCAGAGTCCAGGCATGGATCTTATTGCCTGCGTTTACCTCGCGAATTTGGCGTTCGATTTCATGTTCGATGGCATTGCGTACATTGTCGATGGAATTGACATTTTTGATTTCTGTTTTGGTAAATAATTGGTCGGACCCGACCGGACGAATAGAGACATTGGCATCACAACGCAAATGCCCTTTTTCCATGTCCGCTTCCGAAACGCCCAACCAGCGCAACAATTGTCGTAGGCGGATCAGATATTGCGCTGCTTCATCCGCAGAGCGTAAATCCGGACCAGTTACCATTTCCACCAGCGGCACACCACAGCGGTTAAAATCGATCATCCGTACTTCACCTGAATTCTTGGTTTTTCCGGCATCTTCTTCCAGATGCAGCTTTGTGATAGAAACACGCCGGGAGTAGCCTTCCGGCATAGGAAGATCTAAATAACCGCCGTCGCCAAATGCCATATCATATTGGGAAATTTGATACCCTTTTGGCAGGTCAGGGTAAAAATAGTTTTTACGATCAAAAAACGAGACCTTGCGAATATCAGAATGCATCGCATAGGCGAGCAATACCCCTTTGACCACCGCTGCTTCATTTAAGACAGGCAGAACACCAGGCATACCGGTACAAATTGGGCAGATATTGGTATTCGCTTCTGATTCCCATGAATCTGCTTTACATGAACAGAATATTTTCGTTTTTGTATTTAATTGGATGTGGGTTTCTAAACCAATAACGGCTTCATAATCGGTCATGAAACCCTCCTAGAGACTTTTGGTAGAGGAATATTTGTCCGAATAAACATTTTACTTTCCTCCCCTTAAAACTTGTGGTTTCACTTTACGCCATTCTTCCGAAAGAGTGCCTTCTTCAAACGCACGTCCAACCCGGAATAAATCCGATTCGCTATAATCCGGACCCAAAAGCTGGATACCCAAAGGCAATCCATCTGCTGCCATACCAGCCGGTAATGAAATACCGGGAATTCCGGCATGATTTGCAGGAACAGTGAATTGATCCGCGTATTGCATTAATACCGTATCACCATAGACATCGCCCAAAGGAAATGCTGAACTTGGAGTTGTGGGGGTTAATAATGCAGTCAAGCGATATTTCCCTTTTGGATCAAACACATGATCAAAATCACGCCGAATCATGGTCCGTACTTTGAGTGCGCGATTATAGTATTGTTCAGAATATTGGGCTGCGCTGACGTACATTCCCATTAAGATTCTTAATTTTGGTTGAAGACCAAAGCCTTCATTTCTGGTTTTACGATACATTTCACGCAAATCGTTCAATTGTTGTGGTGTCCGGTAGCCATATTTTACGCCATCAAAGCGATGCAGATTGGAAGCAGCTTCCACACGGCTGATAACAAAGAAAGCTGGAATACCATAACGCACATTTGGTAAAGGCACATCCTCTACAATTTCTGCGCCGGATTCTTTTAAGACCTTGACAGCGTGATAAACAGAAGCTTGAATTTCTTCACTTACCGGGCGACGAATCATTTCTCCGCTTTCAGCATCCATGTAGGTGATCTGAAAGAAATCCGGTGATATGCCAATTCTCAAGCCTTTTACACCCTGATCTAAATTCCCAACATAATCCGGAACAGGTTGATTGGCTGCCGTATTATCATGGGGATCTGCGCCAGCAATGGCTTGCAACATCATTGCGGCATCGGTCACATTGCGGGCGAGAGGACCCGGGCAATCCAATGACGAGGCAAAAGCGATCAGACCATACCGTGAAACGCGACCGTAGGTTGGCTTGACCCCGACCACACCACAAAAAGCGGCTGGCTGGCGAATAGACCCGGCTGTATCCGTTCCCAGAGAGAGTGTCGATTCACCTGCTGCGACTGAGGCTGCAGATCCACCGGATGACCCTCCAGGGACACGGGTTGTATCCCAAGGATTGCGCGTACTCGGTTGAAAAGCAGAAGATTCGTTGGATGATCCAAACGTAAACTCATCCAGGTTTACCTTTCCAATCAATAACGCATCCTGGTTCAACATCCTTTCTACTGCGGTGGCCGTGTAAGGTGCTTTGAAATTCGCTATAATTCTGGATGCTGCCGTGGAATATGTATCCTTGACACAAAATATATCTTTGGCTGTAAAAGGAATTCCTGCCAGAATACCGGGATTTTCTCCATCAGAGATTTTTTGGTCAATCTTTTGCGCTTGTTTTCTGGCTAATTCTGCTGTTAAAGAAATAAAAGAATGAACCTTTTGGGTATCTTCTTTGGAAATCTCACCGAAATCAATACTTCCGGGGCGGCCATCCACAGCTTCGATGCGGGCAAAACAGGAATCTACGATTTCCTTGGCTGAGATCTTCTTATTTCGTAATAAAAAACTTAATTCATATCCTGGGTAATCACATAGTTCCATCGTTTTAGTCCAATTTCTCATGTGGAATATCGGGGACAATTACATAGCGATCCTCACCCTGTGGAAATTGAGCCAGGATTTCCTGCGTATCCGCAAACGGGATCCACTCGTCCTTGCGCAATTGCGGGCTGTTTTGTTTTGTATATTCCACACCATGAGCACTAATTTTTAAATCCGGATCCAAAGGAATGGCTTCCAGTTCGTGTATTGCTTTTAATTGTTGATTTAATTCATGTCTTAAATATTGAGCCTGCTGCTGGTCAAGCTCCAATGCAGCCAAACTGACAAGGTGGTTGAACACCTCAATAGAGATTTCTTCTTTCATCGTTAAATCCTATCGTAAATTGATTAATATACACAAATGCCCGAAATTATGGATATGCAACCTCAGTTATTGCGGTTGGTGGCACAGATGTATCTGTAGGTGATTCTAATGTATTTGACGGAATTAAGGTAAACGTTGCAGTAATTGTCCTGGTTCTTGTGGGAGAACTGGTTGGGCTGGGTGTATTGGTTACAGTCGGTGTACTGGTTTCGGTGGATGTATTCGTTGCAGTTGGTGTTGCCGAAGGGAGGCGGAATCCGGTCGAGGACGGAATCGGCGTAGAGGAAGGACGAAGGGTGCCATCCGGCAGGATATTTTGTTGGCCTCCGGGACCAGGCGTATTCGTCCACAACTGTGGTAATTGCTTTAGAGTGGCAGTTGAAGTTGGCAAAACGATTAATTCCGGCAAAACGGGTGGTGGTAACGGGTTAAAAAAGACGTACGGATTAAGATAAATAAACGTAAAAAGACAACCAAATAACCCGCTCACCAAAACCACAATCAGGGTCAAGAAATTCCATTGTTTGTCTTTCATACGGTTCTTCCCTCCCAATCTTAATAATAAAACAAAATAAAAAAATTCCCGCTTTTTTGTCAGTATAAATCAGTTAAATGGACTGTCAAGTATTTTTTAGTTATTAGAATTGATAACTGGTTTTGTCAAAATCGGGTTTAATTGTTTTCAAAAATAGTAATCAGATTCAATATTGGATTTTAGGTTGAGAAATTGCCAATTAGTATTTCCTTTATTTATTGGTTTCACTTAAAATTGACCGGAAATGCCTACATTAGTTTTTATATTGGGTCAAAAATTTTTACACAAAGCTAAATTTGTAAGAAGCAATTAAAAAGAAATTTAGAAGTGAGCAACTTTTTGATCACATTTATCCTTTCACAATAAAAATTAACCTGTCAAAAAAATATAGTCATTATTAATCAAACTCTCTTCAAATTCATATTGCTGTTTTATTCGAGATCTGAATAGAATCAATTTATGTGTGTGGAAAAAGACCGCTCAAAATTTCTAGCAAAATTGCCTGAAATATTGTTTATGTTGGCGATTTGTATTTACTTGCTGGTTCGATTAATTGGATTAGAACAGTTCCCAATTTACTTTTTCAGCGATGAAGCCATTCAAGCTGTTCGGGCCGCCGATTTTGTTCGCGACAATTTCAGAAGTGAATCGCTGGAATTTTTTCCTACCTATTTTAAAAATAGTTATCAATATAACCTGGGACCTTCGGTATATATTCAAATCTTGCCAACCCTGCTTTTTGGGAAACAGATTTGGGTTACCCGGGCAACCTCCGTTATATTCTCACTTCTCTCAGCCCTGGCTGCGGGATTAAGCGCCAAAACCATGTTCAACCGCAAAGCCGGCTGGCTGGCAATTTTACTTTTGTCGTTGATGCCGGCCTGGTTTTTACATTCCCGCACTGCCTTTGAAACAGCTTTGTCAGTAAGTTTTTACAGCGCATTTTGGTATTGCTATTTGATGTACAGGCAAAAAAATCGGAGTTTCATCTATCCTGCAGCTATTTTTGCTGCCCTGGCATTTTACAGTTACAGCCCGGCACAAATGGTCGTCAGCCTAACTATTCTGGCATTACTCTTAAGCGATTTTAAATATCACGTAACGGATCGCAAAACATTGTTGAAAACGCTGCTTCTTAGCATTATCTTAATACTTCCGTATCTCAGATTCCTGAATAATCATCCCGGAGAGATTCTCAATCATTTGCAAATTGTCGGGGCAAATATGGCTGCTGGTCTGACTATCATGCAAAAAGTCAGTGGATATTTACAGGAATATATCAGCGGATTAAACCCGGCATATTGGTTAATCTCAAACGAAATTGATTTGCCGCGTCACACAATGAAAGGTTATGCACACCTCTGGCAGCCGGCAGCCCCTTTTATCCTGATTGGATTGTTGACTTGCTTCCGCTTTCTGAAACAAAGTCCATACCGGATGATATTAATTGCAGTGTTTATTGCCCCGAGCGGTGCAGCGTTAGCACAAATCGGAATCACCCGTACCCTGTTCATGGTTTTTCCTGCCGCCATGCTGGCAACGCTCGGACTAATAACTACTTACGATTTTCTAAAAAAATTAAATCTTTTCAGTAGATTACCGCGATACATATGGTCGATAATACTGCCAATACTGGTATTCATCGGACTTTCATTTGCAAATATAACCATGCTGGTTGATAGTCTAAAAAATGCGCCACGTTGGTACACTGATTTTGGATTATATGGGATGCAATATGGCGCCAGACAGATTTTTGGTGAAATTAAGAATGACCTGGCAATTGACCCTCAAACAAAAATCGTTTTGACTCCAGGTTGGGCGAACGGAACTGATATTTTAGCACGCTATTTTTTCCCGGACCCGTTGCCGTTTGCTTTGGGCAGTGTGGATTCATTTATTCAAAACATGCAGGATTTTGATTCATCAACGACATTTGTTATGCTTTCAAATGAATATGATGATTTGATAAGAAGCGAAAAATTTACAGATATTCAAACTAAGAAGATATTACCTTATCCGGATGGAAAACCAGGTTTCTACTTCATTCAAATGAGATATGTTGACAATGTGGAAGAAATTTTTCGTCAGGAAAAGATTGCACGCCTTGAGTTAATTGGAGCAGATATATTCTTGCAGGATGGGTCACTGGCTGGTGTTCATTATTCACCTTTGGATATGGGCACGATTAAAGATGTTTTGGATGGTGATAAACAAACTATCGCCCGTAGCTGGGAAGCCAACCCTTTTCAATTCATTTTTGATTTTCAAGAACCCAGATTGATCAATGAAATCATACTTATCGTAGGAGGTGAACCAACAAAGATTGAGATAGATCTTTGGATCAGTATGAACACAGCCCCCATGCAATTCGTTTTGAATCTTGAGGAAACGCCTGACCCACGTCAGGCATTGGTCGAAGTTAACTTACAACAACCCGTTATCAAAGCTGAAATACAGGTCTATAATGTAAACGAAAGCGAACCCGCACATGTACACGTTTGGGAGATTCGCTTTTTACCGGACCAATAAATAAAGCCATGCACAATCAAAATGACTGATAAATTATCTATTTCCACCAAAAGACCATTCTTATTTAAGCTATTAAGTCTGTTATTATTCATTTTCGCGCTTATGGGATGGTTAAGATTTTCTCAAAGTATTTACCAGTGGCAATATCTGGTCATGTATCAGGTCAAGCCCGGTCCAATATATACACTCATAAGTGGTTTATTGATTGGTATTAGCATGAGCATCGGACTTATTGCCTTTTGGTTGCGAAAACTGTGGAGTAAAAAATATTTACAAATTACGATTGCAATTATTTTTACAGGTTGGTGGCTGGATTATTTAATACTTACCAGAAATTCGACTGCATTTACAAACTGGCCATTCAGGTTAGTAGGGTCAGTGGTAAGTCTGGGATTTATTTACGGATATTTACAAATGACTTACCCCAAAAAGAAAAGGGAATGAAATGAAAAACAAGTCTGATCAGGAAATTGAAGTTAAATTTTATATCGCAGATCTGGATCTAATTCAAAAAAAATTAATCCAATTAAATGCATCACTATTGCAAGAACGTTGTTTTGAATCAAATTTGCGCTTTGATATGCCAAATAATACGCTCCAAAAACAACGACATGTTTTGCGGCTACGAAAAGACACACAGAATATTCTTACGTTTAAAGGTGCGGCTGAAGAAGGTAAAATGGTCAGTGTGCGCCAGGAAATTGAAGTTGTTGTAGATGATTTTGAGACCATGCGCCATATTTTAGAGTCTCTTGGGTACCTGGTCGTAATGGAATATGAAAAATATCGCACGACTTATCGTTATGAGAACTGCCTGGTTGTTCTGGATGAGTTACCTTATGGAACCTTCATTGAAATTGAAGGTCCCGAAGGAAATAGTATTCAGGATGTTGCACAAAAACTAAATTTGCGTTGGGAATCACGTGTTACAACCAGTTACGTCTATTTATTCGATATTTTGAAAAAGACACATCCGGAATTTGAAGACAAAAATCTGACGTTTTCTGTATTTTCAGGTATAAAAATTATGCCGGACGAACTAAAAGTTCATCCTGCTGATTTTCCGAAATTTTAAGCGGACTTATCCGGAAACTTTCGTTCCACAATCACCGCAGAATTTCGCTCCGGGTTGCAATTTTGCTCCACATTCGGTGCAATGTGCATCAAATTTTAGTTTGGCACCACATTCCGGGCAGAATTTTGCGTTGGTAGCCAAAGGCGCATTACATTCCGGGCAGGAAGCGCGGATGGTTTCCCGCCAATTCTCGGTAGCCAGTTTTTTGTCTTCCTCAGCCATGGCTGCATGTGCCCAGACTTCTTCGACTGACCTTGAACTTTGTGCAGCGCTCATTTCTACACCCAAATCTGGCGCGCAGTTTTTGCACAATCCTTTTTTGTGATTCCAGCAACTTTTTTTACATACCCAATTGCTGCACCGTGGACATTGCATAAATTCCGGCTTTAATTCTGTCGCAGCTTCCTGAAAAGCCTTGTCATGGGCTCGTTCCCTGCTAGCAGAACTAACTCGTTCGGTAGCACTCGCAGCCCTTCCCAGGACACCGCCAAAAATGCTATTGGCAACATCAACAGCACCGGTGATTGCTCCTAATCCAAATGGTTTGAAAGGTGTGCGGAATCCATTTCCACAGCGATCACAGAAGAATTCAAACTGAAATCCCCGATCAGTACTCAGGTCACTATAATTCCGACTAAATTGAAGCGATTCCGACATTTCTCCTCCAATAAAGCATGATTATTCTCTAATTTATTTTACATCAGGAAGAAAAGTTTTTTCATTAGTGTATTGCTTTTGCAAGTCTACCAGTCAATTGGTATAAAAAATTTTACACTTGTTAAAGGTACTTTGCGAAACAAAAAAATCTAACTCATTCTTTTCAAAAATTTCGCCAAGTTTATTTATCTAAACCGGGTAGGCGATGATTTGAGCGATTCTTATTACATTTCCACATTTAAAGACAAATTGCTATATCTGGTATGTCCATGATTCATTTGACTATACATTAAAAAATGCGTTATTGGTTAGTCATTGGTGGGAGGTAAGATTTTTCCCCAGCCAACTTTCTGGCCAATAACGCTTACAAAAATACGGATTGTCCCTGGAAAGTTAATCCGTCAGGATTTCAAATGATGTCGTAATTTTTGCTGTCCCTTTGATGGTAGAAGAGACAGAACAATATTTTTCTTCTGACAGTGAAATGGCTTGCTTCACCGAATTCTCCACTAATCCACTTCCCTTTAATTTGTAATGAATGTGAACTTTTCGAAATGTCCAGGGTGGGTCAGCATCCTGTTCACCACTAACTTCAATTTCCAAACTGGACAATGGTGTGCGCTTTTTTTCAAGAATTCCCACCACATCCACTGCTGTACAGGATCCTACTGCAACTAACAATAATTCAGAGGGTTTCATTCCAGTCCCTTCAGATTGTGGAGCCAACACTACGGAGTGTTTTGTTGAATCTGTACCAATGAACGTTAATCCACCGGGTAACCATTTGATCGTTGCACTTCCCAACTTAGTCTCCCTTTTTATGAGGCCTTATTTATTAATTTGATCATATCGTCCATTAATTCCTGGCGTTCCTGAACATTTTTATCATCCAGATTAAGCAAACAATCCGACATATAGTTTTCTAAGACAACTGTGCTGACACTCATAACTGCAGAACGGATGGCAGTTAACTGTTGCAATATTTCACGGCATTGTCGATCTTCATTGACCATGGTTTGAACACCCCGTACCTGGCCTTCAATTCGTTTTAAGCGATGAACCAATTTTTCTTTTATCTGATCATCATTCGTTTTCATCTACTTAATCCATTTCTGCCTGTCACGCAGGCAATCATCTTATGAACCTCAGCGAAATCGGCTTGTAGGATTACTGCTGCAGGTATTGGAGGTATTTGCATTTATGGAATTTCCGGAACTGGCAAACAAGGAAATTTTTTTCTTCGTTCTTGATCCGGCACAGGTAGGGCAGGTTGGTGATTGATTTGACTCGCTGAAGCGCATCATTTTCTCAAATGATTGACCACAGTCTACACAAACGTATTCATATAATGGCATGCATTCACCTCAAATAAATTTCAATATACTCTGGGGGAGTATATTGAATGATTATATTAGGATGAACGAAACCTGTCAAGTTTATGAAAGAATTAATCTCATTTCATAAATAATATTGTCGTTTTTCTTGGAAAAACAAGGTTATTTGTTTTCTGAACGTTCTAATCGTATTGTGACAAGATTAGCCGGGTCAGGACATTGCACTTCCAGGACATCACCCTCCCACCAGGGTAATGCACCTCCAAATTGAAATGTTTGCAAATCCGGAAAAATGGCATGGTAAAAAAAACCACATAAACCGCCAGTGTTGTAACAACTGATTGGGAATTTATCGCCTTCCTGATGACCGGCGCTACAAAATCCTTTAACCCCAATGATCGTTGCGTTCAATTCATAACCAATTCCAGGATCCTGTGCCATTTAATATTCCTCCTTAATCAATAATTGCTAAATATTATTGTAACAAATGAGAAAAACAAAGACAATTTTCTCTTGTTTTGGGTTTTTCTGGTGTGAAATTTATCCTATTGCCTCATTGACAAACGTCATATATAATTGTTGAATTAAGCTAATATTTTCTTATAGTAATATGATCAATCTCATGTGACAGGAGGTGGATGCCTTTCCTTTATTCCAAATGACCCAAATTTAATCAATAAAACCGCGTCAAAGTTAATGTAATTTTTCCTAGGAGGAAGAAGATGAAATCCAAATCGCTTTTAAGCGTCGTCGTATTTTTAGTTTTAGTAAGCTTAACTGTTGCTGCTTGTACACCCGCAGCACCGACTGCAGCTCCGGTTGAAGTACAACCAACTGCTGTTCCAGTTGAGCCAACTGCAGTTCCCGCCGAGCCAACAGCAGTTCCTGTCGAACCAATGCCAGCTTTCGAAGGCATGGTACAAACTGCCCCGGATTGTGATTATGGTGGTTTGATCAAAGAAATCGCTGCCGTTGACGAATTAACTGTCCAATTCACCATGTGCGTCCCGGACCCGGCTTTCCCATCCAAAGCAGCTTTCTCTGCTTTTGCCATTCAGCCGAAGGAATGGATTGAGTCAGCTATGGTTTCCCGTGAAATCCTTGAAAAACCAGTTGGAACCGGTCCTTATTATCTCGATTCCTGGAATCGTGGCGATAGTATCGTGCTTAAGAAATTCGCTGATTATTGGGGCGACCCGGCAGTAACTGATACCGTCGTATTCCGATGGAGTTCCGAAGGTGCTGC
>CAZPIM010000050.1:0-18323 GCA_964586385.1 uncultured Anaerolineaceae bacterium | reverse complement strand
AATTACCAAAAAATGGTTGGCGAAGCAGTTGGGCGGATCAAGAAAAACCCCTGGATTACTCAGGAAACACGTGCTTGGACAGCCGGTGCAATTTATGTTGACAATAAAGCCGGTAATCTTAATGAAGGCTACACTGGCTATGATGGTCGGGTCCGTGGTGCCGGTGGCTTATATGATTGGGATGAACCAGTCAACCCCACTAAATTTGAAGTCGATGATCCGCAATGGATGACTGACCGGGTGAAAGAGGTTGCAAAATTCTTTGGTGCAGATCTGGTTGGTATAACCAAATTGGACCGGCGCTGGGTTTACTCCAATTATTTTGAAAACTCAACCTTAAAAGAAGGTCCGGACTCAGCAAATTATCAATATGCCATTGTTCTGGGTATCGAAATGGGTTGGGATGCAATTAAAGATTCACCCGGTTCCATTGCGGAAGCCGGGGCTTCCCTTGCTTATTCACAGATGGCAGAGGTAACTGCAAAACTAGCGGCTTATATCCGCTTTTTAGGATATCCTGCTGTTCCCAGCGGTAATGATACGGCACAAAACATCCCATTAGCAATCGATGCTGGTTTGGGAGAGCATGGTCGAAATGGATTATTACTCACCCCGGAATATGGAGCACGCCAGCGGATCTGTAAAGTGTTTACCGATCTTCCTTTAATAGCTGATAAGCCGGTTGATTTTGGCGCTCTGGCGTATTGTAAACAGTGCCATGCCTGTGCTTCATCCTGTCCTGCTAAAGCGATCATGTTTGAGAATGAGTTAACCGAAGTGCCAACTTCCATATCTAATCGAACCGGGATTCAACGCTGGGTCGTCAATGTAGAAAAATGTTTTCAATTTTGGATTGAAAACGAAGGTGTTTCCTGCGGAAATTGTATCGCATCCTGTCCGTGGTCGTTGGACAACAATCGTGATTGGCTAGAGCTCTAGAGCCTAGTTATCAAAAATTTTTTTAGAGAGGAAAGGGAATCTTAAATGGCAGAAGATATCAGTAAGGTAGATCAGATCATAGATACCTATGGTCTGGAACAAAAAGGGTTGATTCCTGTCCTGTTGGATATCCAAACCGAATATCATTATTTGCCCCCGGAAGCGATTCAGCACGTTTCTGAGCGAATGAATATTCCGATGATTCAGGTTTACCAGGTTGCTTCATTTTATAAAGTATTTAGTTTGGAGCCACGGGGTAAACATATCATCACAGTTTGTATGGGAACAGCCTGTCATGTGCGTGGGAGCACCATGCTGGTTGACCAGATTTCACGTGTTCTACACGTCGAACCTGGCGAAACAACCAAGGATATGCAATTCACTTTGGAAGAGGTGAACTGTCTTGGTGCTTGTGCATTGGGACCAGTCATGGTCATTGACGGCAAATACTATGGGAAAATGACCGTGAACAAGATTGAGAAAACTCTCAGCAAGTACATGGAAACGGAGGTAGTTGCCAATGAGTAACCCAACAGCAAATATCAAATTAGCGTTAGAAGAACTCCGTGCAGAATTAATGGCTACGTATGACCCTTCCAAGCCATGTGTAACCGTTTGTGCTGGAACTGGGTGTTGTGCATCCGGCGCTTTGGAAGTTAAAGCGGCTTTGGATGAAGAAATTAAAAAACAGGGTGCTGATGTCAATGTGGACATCAAAATTACTGGTTGTCGTGGATTTTGCGAGCAAGGTCCATTAGTTGCAGTATTACCCAGCAAGATTTTTTATGCAAAAGTCAAACCGACGGATGCCACACAGATTATTGCCAAAACAATCATCAAGGGCGAGGTCATTGACAAGCTCCTTTATAAAGATCCAGTATCCGGAGAGAAAATCGTCCATGAAAATGATATTCCCTTCTATAAAGAGCAGCACAGAATTTTATTACACGATAGCGGTTCAATTGACCCGACATCTTTTGAAGACTATTTAATTGTTGGCGGTTACAAAGCTTTGGCGAAGGCATTGTTAACCATGCAGCCAGATGAAATCATCAACGAAGTAAAAAGCGCTGGCCTGGGTGGCCGCGGCGGAGCTGGTTTCCCGACTGGAAGAAAATGGGAACTATGCCGACAATCACCAGGAACAGAAAAATACGTAATTATCAATGCCGATGAAGGTGACCCCGGTGCATTTCAGGATCGTAGCCTCATTGAAGCCAATCCGCACAGCGTTTTGGAAGGCTTTATTATTGGTGCGTTTGCAATTGGTGCGCAACATGGTTATATCTATATCCGCCATGAATATCCCTTAGCAGTCGAGCGCATCAAAATTGCAATTGAAAAGGCACGCGAACATGGCATCCTGGGAAAAAATATTTTAGGTTCAGGTTTTGACTTTGATGTGACAGTTCAAATGGGTGCCGGTGCATTTGTATGCGGAGAAGAAACTGCATTAATGTCATCGATTGAAGGATTCTTGGGTGAACCAAAAGCCAGACCACCTTACCCGGCCCAAAGCGGGTTGTGGGGAAAACCAACCAATATTAATAATGTAAAAACCTGGGCAACGGTTCCTTACATCATTAATAAAGGCGCAGCCTGGTATTCACAAATGGGCACCGAAACCAGTAAAGGTACCACCATTTTCTCGCTGGTCGGAAAAATCAACAATACTGGTTTGGTGGAAGTTCCAATGGGCATCAGCTTACGCGACTTGATCGAAAAAGTCGGTGGTGGTTCACCTAGCGATAAGAAATTAAAAGCCGTTCAAACCGGTGGTCCATCTGGTGGATGTATTCCTGAATCTTTATGGGATGTTCCAGTTGATTACAAAAGTCTTGGAAAACTGGGATCCATCATGGGTTCTGGCGGTATGATCGTCATGGATGAATCAACCTGTATGGTAGATATCGCACGTTACTTCCTGAATTTCTCACGTTTTGAATCCTGTGGGAAATGCACCGCCTGTCGTGAAGGCGTTACACGCATGTATGAAATCCTGGATTATATTACACGTGGCTACGGACAGGAAGGTGATATTGACCAGTTGGAAGAGCTTTGCAAATCCATTAAAGCCGGTTCATTATGTGGCTTAGGTCAGACTGCTCCAAATCCGGTTTTAACGACCATAAAATACTTCCGTGAAGAATATGAAGCCCATATTCGGGAAAAAACATGTCCGGCTGGTGTATGCAAAGAATTGATTACGTTCTACATTCTTCCGGATAAATGCACTGGTTGTAGTTTGTGTGCCCGTTATTGTGGTGATCAGGCTATTACCGGTGAAAAAGGTGGTTTGTATGTCATTGACTCGGATAAATGCCAGCGCTGCGGTGTTTGCCGTGAAGTATGTAATTTCGATGCCGTTGTGGTTAGATAGGAGAAATGAACATGATAAACCTAACAATCAATGGTGAAAAACTTACCGTTGCAGAAAACTCAACGGTCTTAGAGGCAGCACAAAAAGCCGGAATTCACATCCCGACCATGTGCAGTCATAAAGATCTTTCTCCTTATGGGGCTTGCCGTTTGTGTGTTGTGGAAGTGAACCGCGGCGGACGAGCAGTGGTAACAACCTCCTGTAACACCCCGGTTGAAGAAGGTATGGTTGTTACGACCGAAACAGAAGAAGTCAATGCCACCCGAAAAACGATGGCAGAGTTGTTATACTCGCGCTGCCCGGAAGTTCCGGCAGTACAAAGGATGGCAGCATCGGTTGGATTGGATCAGCCTGTTTTCACCAATGAGAATCCAAAAGAAGATTGTATTCTTTGTGGCATGTGCGTAAGAGCCTGTGATGAAATCGCTCATGAACACGTGCTTGGATTTGTCGGTCGTGGAATGGACCGAAAAGTAACAACTGCCTTTAATGTGCGCCAGGAAGTTTGTGATACCTGTAATAAATGCGTAACATATTGTCCAACTGGTGCAATTACTACCCTGGAAGCTCCAAAGATCGGACTTGGATTTAAGAAGAAAGCCAAAAGCTGGAAAGTCGCCCGTGTTATATTCCAATACACGACCCTATTAGTGTTCCTGGGTTTGATGGCAGCCACATTATTTAATGTGTTGCAACCACTGACTGTCAATATTTTCTCACGCTTAAATCCATTACAAGCCCTGGTAGCACCGCTGGCAGGAAGAGAACTGATCACAAACTACATCCCGGCATTATTGACGGTGGTGTTGACACTTGTATTCGGTCGCGTGTGGTGTGGCTGGTTCTGTCCATTGGGAGCTGTATTTGAATTATTCGGACGAAAAGACCGGCACTTCAAGTGGCAGAATATGCGCAAGTTGAAATATGTCATTTTGGCAGTGATCGTTGTCATGGCAGCCTTCGGTGGTCTGGCATTTATGTGGTTTGAACCCATAACTGTATTCATCCGTGGGTTGACCGCAATTTTTAAGCCATTGATTCAATATATCCAGCTTGACAAGAAAAAAGATTTCATCATGCCAGGTTTTCAATGGTTCGCTATCGCTATCCCATTTGTCTTTGCTCTCCTGGTAAATATCATTGAAAAGCGTTTTTGGTGCCGATATCTGTGCCCATTAGGCGCACTGGTTGGTCTGGGTTCCAAATTTTCCTGGATCAAACGCTTTGTCAATCAGGATAGCTGTGTGAAATGTGGTGAGTGTGCCACACATTGTCCAATGGGTGCAATCAGCCCGGCCAATGATTTCAAAAGCGATCCCGCAGAATGTATTATGTGCATGGCTTGTGCAGAACCCTGCCCGAAACTAGCCATCACCTATCCGAAAGGACAATTAGGCGGCTGGGGTTATGAATTTGATCCCGGTCGACGTGAAGCATTAGGCACAATCGGTGTCAGTGCAGTTGCGGTTGGCATGTTATCACTGGATGTAGGAAATGTGAAAGCTGCAAAAGCGAGCGTATTAAGACCCCCTGGTGCTTATTACAACGATTTCCTCACAATGTGTATCCGTTGCGATCAATGTATTGAAGCCTGCCCGACACACTATATTCAACCGGCAGCATTTGAGGCTGGCTGGGATAGTTTATTCACACCGATTGTGGATCCATTTGTGGGTTATTGTTCTTACGATTGTACTGTCTGCGGAGAAATCTGTCCGAGCCATGCAATTCCACTCTTGACCCTGGATCAAAAACGCGACTATAGCATTGGTGGTATGGGCTGGGCAAAAGTGAACTTTGACACCTGTATCCGCTGCAACAGTTGTTTGGATGAATGTCCCTACCAGTGTTTTGAAGAAGTAGAGGTTGAGGGACTAAGAGGTGTATTCCCGAGAGTCCGTGATGATGCAAACTGTGTAGGTTGTGGTGTTTGTGTGGATGTCTGTCCGAAACAGGAAGAAAAAGCGATCGATGTTCACCCCTATGGCCAGGTGCCAGAAGAAACACATATTTTTAAACTTTATACGCGTACCTAATCTGTATTGAGATGCAGACCCTGAAAATCGCAATGAGAAGTAAGGGTCTGCAAGTCTTGTTTGAGATAATCCGATCGGTAGGGAGGATTTGATGGGAAAAAGAGTTCTAATACTTTCGCGGCAATCCCTGTTTGGCAAAGGCATTGAGACTTTATTAGCCAAAGAACCTGATGTTGAAATTATCCAATTACAGCCCGGAGAACAGTTTAATGTGGAATGCATCATGGCGCATCAACCCGACGTTGTTTTTGTGAGCTGTGATGAGCCGGAACCTGATTTTTCACCGACCATTCTTTCGATTCTTAAAGAAAAAATGGGTGTTTGTTTTATCGGATTAAGTTTGAATGACAATAAAATCAGTGTTTATCGGAGTCAGGAGAAACAAATTTATGCATTATCTGATTTATTAAATGTGATCAATGATTAATTTGCACAAAAAACAAATATTCATAGCTATTATTGTTTTTTTATTTATTTTTTTGAACGCTTGCTCAATAAAAAATGAAACCGTTGATGATCCTGTTTTGACCCTCGATCAGGGGTTAACCCGGGTAGAGAATGCATATTCGGATAAAATAAAAATTGACATTTGGATTGATCCTAAATCCGAAGCAGAATCGAATATTATTATTGTTTATACCAGTCTATATTATGAAGACCAAAATGTATCCAGGGAAGCAGCCAGAATTTTATGGCCGGATCCGACGAAAACGTATGGAAACGATGAGTGTTATTCACAAAGCGGGTATGGACGCGCATATTGTTTTGTGGATATGAACAGATATACCCCCAATGCGGTCATTCCATTTAAAGTCGAATTTCCATTTTTAGGTAAAACGTACGTTAGATCGATTGAATTTGTTAATGATCCACAGAAAAGAAATGAATTAATTCTGTACGGTATAAAATAAAGCATTTCCTAATAAAGTGGAATTGATTAAACAGGGATTCTTTGGAATTTCTGTTTTTGTTTAAAAATCGATATTCGCTTCATGATATTCAATCCAAATGGACGATTTCAGATTACAATAGTTTATAACGGAGTTTCTATGGAAGAAACAAGATTAGCTGTAAATGGCACATTAATGCGCGGCATGGCATTAAATAATAATCTATTGCGTGTGGGGGCGAAATTCTTGCGTGAAGAAAAAACTGCGCCATATTACCGTTTGTGGTCGATAAATGATCAATACCCTGCCATGTTGCGGGATGAAGCGGAAGGTTCTTCGATTTCATTGGAAATTTGGAAAATCTCCGATTCAGGTGTTTTGAGTATTTTAGCTATTGAACCACCCGGATTATGTATTGGAAAAGTGGAACTGGCAAGCGGAAATATTGTCCTTGGCGTTTTAGGCGAACAATATATTATCAGAGGACAAAAGGAAATTTCCTCTTTTGGTGGTTGGCGGGAATATTTGTCTGCAATACAATCCTGAAAGTTTTGATTAATCGGCAGCATTATATCGAGAGAATTGGGATTCTAACATGGGTTCCCAGGCGCAAACTGAATTTCTTCCATTGTTTTTAGCTGTGTAAAGTGCTTTATCTGCCCGATCGAGCAATTTATCGATCGAGATGTTTTCCTGGATTTCTTTGCAGGAAACACCGAAACTAATCGTTGAAGTTAATTCTGTATCTTTGGCAGTTATTGGGTCCGATACCGTTTTCCGAATTCGTTCCGCTGTCAATTTCGCGTTTTCAAGATTGGTCTGCGGGAGCAAAATAACAAATTCCTCACCCCCGTAGCGTGCAAAAATATCATTGGGGCGCAAGCTGTTACGAATGCGACGTGATTGTTCAACCAGGACAATATCCCCGACACTATGACCGAAAGTGTCATTGATCACTTTGAAATAATCGAAATCGAACATGATGATTGACATGTTGAGGTTTTCACTATCCGATCGGGCAAGTTCTTTGACTGCTAATGAGAAAAAGTGACGTCGATTGTAGCATTCTGTTAATGGGTCTTCAGTCGCTTGTTTGTGCAATACCTGTTCGGTTAATTTCTGTTTGGTTATATCACGGATATTTGCCTGGATTACTTTTTGACCGCGCAAATTTGTTATATTCAATGAAACAATTGCCGGGAATATCTGACCAGCGACGGTCTTATGCGTCCATTCAAAATAATGGGAACCGTCAATCAAAGCAATATTTACCATTTCCTGGAGGCGGGTAAAAGATAAATAACCATCAGGTTGATAATCAGGTGATACCTGGAAGAAGGTGAGTTTTAAGAAATCCTGTTCACTGTTACAACCAAATAAACGGATGGCAGCAGGATTCCCATCCAAAAAATTTCCTTCGGCCGATGTAATCAATATTGCATCATGTGAGGAATTGAACAAAGTACGATATCGTTCCTCACTTTCCTGCAGGTCTTCCAGAGCTTGTTTACGTTCCCGAATGAGTTGTTGTTGTTGAATAACTTGTTGTATGACGGTGGGAAGAAGATTAAGGTAAACGCCATCGACGTCTTTAATAATGTAATCACTGGCACCCAGTTTCATTGCATCAACAGCAATCTGTTCATTACCCGCGCCGGTAACCATAATAATGGGAGGCATTAAACCCGTTTTAGAGAGATGTTGGATCACTTCCAGACCGGACATTTCTGGCATCTGTTGATCAGTGATAATCACATCATAATCAGATTTTTCCAGCATGAGCAAGCCGGTTTTCCCATTATTTGCGATCTCAACAGAAAAACCAGAGCGTTCCATTTTCTTGACCAGCAATCTAGCCAGACCAATGTCATCTTCCAGATACAAAATTCGCACAGGAGTCATTTGTGACATGGTTTAATTCCCCTCTTTTTCGGGAATGGTGACGATGGATAATAAAAGCCCTAACTTGTGTATCGCCTGAGAAAATAAATCCGGATCAATCGGTTTGGTAAGAAACACGTTGCACCCCAAATCATAACATCGATTCACTTCCCTCTGGTCATCCGTTGTTGTGAGAATAATAATGGGGATGCGTTGTGTGGATTGATTTTTTTTCATTTGCTCCAGGACTTGATAGCCATCCATTACTGGCATATTCAAATCGAGTAACATCAAATAGTAGGTCTGACGATGTGTTTCGCTTTGTAAAAACTCTAGCACATCTTTCCCATTTAGAAAGTGAATCACGTTATTTGTGACATTTGCCCGTTGCAAGTTCCGCATGATCAATTTTGCATGTCCGGGATCATCTTCCACTAACAGAATTGTTACAGGAAGGATATTATTCATTCGCTTTTCCCCTCTATTGGTTTATTTGGAATAGTGAAAAAGATGGTCGTGCCTTTGCTTATTTCAGATTCGACCCAGATGCGACCACCCATATTTCTTACAATAGCCTGCACATATGCCATTCCCATTCCTTCGCCTAACTCCTGAGAAGTGCCGATACGTCGAAATGGCGCGAAAACTTTATCCATATCTTCTTTTGCAATTCCCCGACCATTATCCCGAATGGCAAAGATGGTTTCATCATTTTTTTGTTTGGTTGTTATGTGGATTTCCAGCGGTCTGCCTTGATACCAGTACTTGGTTGCATTATCCAAAATGTTTGCAAAAATCTGTTCCAAAGAAGTTTGGTCAGCAAAGATTTTAGGTAAGTTTTGGGCATATACTGCACCTTGACGGACTTCGAGTTGGTAAGTCAGATTGGCAACGATTTCTTCCACCATTGGATTTGGATCAATTTCTATTAATTCTAATTCGCGTCGACCTAGGCGGGAAAGTTTTAGTACCGCATTAATGAAGCTTTCCATTCGGTTCACCGAATTATTAATATAATTCATTGCTTCCGGAATATCCTGATTGATCGCTAATGACACTTTTTGATTCTCAGTGGGTTCTAATTTTGTAAGTTGATTGGTAATAATCGGGTGGATCTGGTCAATTGAAAAAGCTAATTCTTTGGCAAATCCTTTTAAATTGATTAATGAAGCTCTTAAATCGTGAGAGACGATATATGCAAATTGCTTTGTTTCCTGGTTGGCTTTGCTTAATTCAATTTTCTGTTCGTCCAACTTTTGATTGAATTCAATTTTCGCATCAACTAATGCTTTTTGTTGGCGAGTACTTTCATTGCTTTGCCGGATAATAACCCATCCGGAAAGTGGACCGGTGATGATCATGGTAATGATGAGTATGGTCAGTAGAATTCTGGTTTTATTGATGTTTTCCTGTGACTCGATGGTGTGATTGACGATCTCACGATCAACTTCAGAGGACAGATTGTTTATTTTTTCATAAATATCATTCTTATATATCTCGATTTGAGATGCAAAAAATTCGACATCTTCAATATTTTTGTTCGAAGATGTGCGATTTGCTTCCTCATATTGATTAAAAGCTTTTTCATAATCAGATATGACTAAAATCAACAAATCCAGCAATTCTCTTTTTTTGGGAGTCTCAAAAGCCTCCTTGTTCTCATCAATAAATGCAGTCAGATCTGCATAAGATTGTTGAAAAAGTAACAGATCTCCTTGTTTCAATGACTCCATAAAATCGAACCCATATGAATCGGCTAAATCAAATCTGTATTGAAATTCTTTTATGATCGTTCGTTCGACGTCATGATCCTGACTGAGTTGATTAATATTTTCGCTAATATCATTTAATCGAACGGATGAAATGATCCCTAGGAATAAAGCAAAAAATAATATGAAATAAATGATAACAATCAACAATTTTGTGTAATTTTTTCGGGTAGTTCCTGGCATTTACGTCCTCAAATTCTCACTGGTACAAACCGATTTGGATTTTTTTCTGAAATGAATCAATGATTCTTCCATTGAGTCCCCAATAAGGATTTTTATAGTTCTACAGTACATCCGCATAAACAAATAAGCGATAAAAATCTTGTAAATTTTCCCAAAACTCAAAGAATAGACCATTTCAATTGTTTGAAATGGTCTTGTTTAGAAAATTTTTATCGAAAATAAATTTCAGATTAAGCTTTCCATAAACCATGAATATTGCAAAAGGCACGTGCTGAAACCGCTTCATTTTTGGTGTAGAAAAATGCCACTGGTTCTTCGTCCGGCATTAAGAATTTTCGATAAATTTCATTATATGTAGATAACTCAATGAATGATATAAAATGTTTCTCGAGCATCGGGTGGGGAACCTCACCAACCTTTACTTCATATCCCCCATCTACAGGTGTAATAACCGGCACATGTTTTTCTTTTCCCTGATCTGCTGTTTTTTCCTCTACCAATTTCATCGGGTAACCACAACAAATCGGTGGTGTTGATTCACATTCACAGTCAGTCAGAATTTCAATCATGCAATCGCATTTTGTTTCGCCAGCACTTGCACATACAAACAATTCACCCATTTTCATTTTTCACTCCCTCGCTTTCTTAAGTTGGATTCTCAATAAAGTTGTCGAATCTCAACTTCATGATTATTATAGCGAAAATCATAAGCTCAGTGAAAAAAATCACAAATTGCCTTTGAGGAGATTATTTTTCCCTCCCAAAAAATTAAATATTGAGAATGAAGCGGGCTATTGCTACAACCAGCATTCCGGTGATAACCGTTCCGAACAGGCTTTTTTTGTACCAGGCGACCATAATAGCCGGTAAAGCTGCCCAAAGATAAATATTGTCGATACGAAAATTTAATTCCTGGTTTTGTATCAACAATGAAGGCAGAAGCAATGCGGCCAGAACAGCAACAGGAACATATCTTAACCAGGCGATCACAAATTCCGGTAACTTTTGATTTCGAAGAAACCAGGCGGGCAGGAGCCTCGGCAAATACGTAACAATTGCCATTCCTATTAATGTAAGAATTATCGTCGATTCAGCCATACTTCAATTCCTGCTCCCAAAGCGGCAGTGAATACTGTCGCAATAATTACATTCCACTGGGTTAAGCCGATCATCCATAAAATCAATGATAAAAGCCCACTCAAGCCAGCGATCAAAACATGCTTTCTGTTTTTAATTTGAAGGACCAATAAAGCAATAAACATTGCAGGTAAGGCATAATCCAAAGCAAAAGGGCGCACATCTTCAATCAGATTTCCTGCCACAGCACCCACAAGACTCCCGGCGACCCAAGCGAATTGACAGATCATGTTGATTGCAATTGTTGATGTGGGCTGATTTTGTCCGCGTTCAAACCGAAGACTGTGAACACCGAAACTTTCATCGGTTAATTCAGAACTAAAAAATGCAACCTGATAATTTTTCCAGTTTTGCATGTGAGGTGCCAAAGCAGCGGACATGAGCATGTGGCGTAAATTTACAATAAACGTGGTTGCAATGATGGAAAATGGAGATATCATTTGTGCGAATAAGCTTGCTGCGATCAGTTGAGAAGAACCGGCATACACAATAATGGACATGAGTACGGTATGAAATGTGCTTAATCCACCGTTTACTGCAAGCACCCCATAAGCAAATCCAATTGGCAAGTAACCCATGACTACCGGTAATGCCGGAGTTATGGATTGGAACCAGTTGGAATTTCCTGTTTGTTTGATGGTTGTGTTGGTCATTTTGAGATTTTCATTTACAAAAATTTCTGAGATTATAACAAAGGAATAAAGAAAACCTTAAAAATAGCAATAGCAAAAGATTTTATTGACTGAAATCATTAAATGAACCGGTTTTTTTAATAAGACGATGCAGTTTCTGAGAGTAATTGTAAAAAATCTTTATGGAATCGCCAGGATTGATCTAATTTATTTTGATTACTGGTTTTTTTAAAGGATTTTTTAGCTGGTTTCCGAAAGGCCATTCAGCGCTTACCTAAAGAATAATACATTTTTTGATATGAATTTCTCCCCAAAACAAGAACCAGATTTTAGAGGTGTTTTTTATTTTTACTGACATATATCTAAAAAATAATATAATAGACCTATGACAAATCAAATTCTGATCTTTTTCTTTTGGTATTTTTTGATTACATTTTTTGGGTTTCTTGTAACCCCATTGGTTTTTCGACTTTTCCAAAGCATTCCGGATCGCGGGTATAGTGTTACGAAAATCGTTGGATTGTTAATCGTCGCATTTATTCATTGGATGCTGACTTCGATGGGATTTTTGTCGAACAATCAGGCGGGAATCTTGACCGCAATTTTGATCGCTGCCACTCTTGTGATTTGGATCTGTGGAAAATCCGGCATAAAAGAATCTTTCCAGTGGATCAATGAAAATAAACAAATCGTAATATTTATTGAGGTTTTGTTTTTTCTCAGTCTGTCCTTAATGACGCTTATCCGTTCGTACAGCCCAGATATTTGGGGGACGGAAAAACCAATGGAGTTGATGTTTATTAATTCCATTCTGGCAAGTGATTCATTTCCACCACAGGATGCCTGGCTTTCCGGGTTTGGTATTAGTTATTATTACTTTGGATATGTCATGGTAGCCATGATAGCCAAAATAACTGGTACTTCAGGCAGTATTGCTTTTAATTTAGGTATCGCTCTCTCTTTTTCATTAGCTTGTCTGGCTGTTTTTGGTGTTGTCCTGAATTTGATTTCACTACAACAAATCAAAATGAAATTAAAAGCTGGTAGTAATGTTTTACGGAATTCTGTGTTTCCGGCACTGATCGCCCCTGTATTACTGCTGATTGTTGGAAATTTTTATGGTGTTTTAGAGGTTTTTCATCAGTCCAACTGGTTCTCAAATGTAAAAGTGCCAACTATCTGGTTTGATGCGAGTATGTTGGACCCGAATAATATAACTTCGCAATCCTCCGGAATTTTTGTTGGATCCAGGAATTTTTGGGAATGGATGGATTTAAAACAATTGCCGCAAATGGAGGGGCTGCCAAAACCGATTACGAGTCTGAACCAGCCGAACTGGTTTTTTGCTTCGAGGGCAATTCAGGACCGGGATTTGTATGGGCAATCCTGGGAATTGATTGATGAATTTCCGGCATTCTCATTTCTTTTGGCTGACTTACACCCGCATGTGTTAGCCTTGCCTTTTGTTATTTTATGTGTTCTTCTTTGTCTGGAGTGGTTTGCAGGCAGAAGAAGTTTGGATGAAGAGGGTCCGTGGTTCACGAAACCAAACATCGTGCGCATTACGTTTTCTGCTTTGATTCTGGGAAGTCTCATTTTCTTAAATACCTGGGACTATCCGATTTATGCTTTGATATTTCTGCTGGTTGGTTTGATGAATAAATTTCCTTTTGAAAGGGAATTTCACTGGATTTCTCTAAAAACATATTTTTTACGATTTCTACTTCCGGTTTTTGTGTTAAGTGTCGTTTTTTACCTGCCATTTTTAATTGGTTTACAAACGCAGGCTGGTGGAATTCTTCCTAACGTTTTGTTTCCTTCACGTTTTCGCCAGGTATTGGTGATGTTTGGTCCCCTAATGATTCCGGTCAGCATTTTTATTATTGCTTATTGGATAAAACGAAGAGAATTATTTGATACACGTTTTGGGTGGCGATTTTCATTAACGCTTTTCTTAAGTTTGATTTTTATTGTGGTGCTTTTGGTAGTCATTGCGATATCCCTGCCTCAAGCGACCAACGCTATAACCAACATGGTTTATCCTTTTCTTTGGCGTGATGCTCTGAAACTTATTTTTCAAAGAAGGTTAGTTGAAAGCGTTACATTGATCTTTGCAATGCTGGTAATTTTCTTTTCCACCGGATTTCTGTGGGGATCGCGGGTTAAGCAAAAAAACAGCAATCTCTTTGTTTTTGTTTTGATTTTCACCGGCGCATTACTTTTATTAGGTCCGGAACTTTTGTATCTGCGTGATCAATTTGGCAACCGGATGAACACGGTATTTAAATTCTATTTTCAAATTTGGGTCCTTTGGTCTATTGCTTCTGCTTATGCAATATGGTTCATAACTGCAAAGTCACAAAAAATTGGTCGGTGGTTCTGGGTCGTTGGGATGAGTATCCTGGTTTTTGTCGGATTGATTTATTCGATTGGCACCGTGAAAGTAACCACTGCCAACTTTTCCCGCGAACCAAATCTGGATGGTCTGGCATATTATTATCAGAATTATCCGCAGGATTCTGCCGTTATTGACTGGATTAATCAAAATGTTCCACAAGATTCGGTGGTTTTAGAAGGCACACGTGGAGCATATTGGATGGAAGGCAGGTCTTCAAGAATTTCAATGGCTACCGGTATTCCTACTGTTATGGGCTGGGTCAACCATGAGTCCCAATGGCGTGGAGAGCATTTTTCCGTTGTAGCGAACCGGGAAGAAGATATTCGAACGATATATACAAGCACAGATTGGTCGGTTGTTGAACCCATACTGGGATCTTACGGGATCGATTATATTCTGGTTAGTCCGGAAGAAAATCAATGGTATGGCATGATCGATTTATCAATGTTTGATCAGAATTTAACCCGCGTGTTTGAAAACGGTGATTTGATACTTTATCAACGATGACCTTTCTGTTTATGAAAAATATAGAATTTTATAAATCTGATTCAAAATCTGATTTAAATGAATAAATATTGACTTATTAAGTACACATTCTATAATGAATTTAGATTTAACTTTTTTCAACCAACTTAAATGGTGTATATGTACCCTTTTGATGGTTGTAAGAATACTAACATGGCTGAATTTTCACATGAAATGAAAATCATCTACGTTTTGCACCAGAATTGATGTTGTTTGTTGAGCTTTTCGTTTTGCATAAAATGAATAGTTTTTAGCTCCATTAATGGTGAGGTACGCAATGAAAAATGAGATCAGCCAGATCCATGACGATATACTGGTCCAATTAGCCACAGATCCAATATTTGCATCTCAATTTTCAGCCGGAATGTTGCAAACAATAAGTGAAGTTGTTGCAAAAACATTGGATGCGGAAAGAATTAGTATTTGGAAAATTGACGACGAGAAATCAAAAATCATCGCTCAAAATATTTTCGATCGAATCAATGGCCTTCACGAAGATAAAGGAGTATTTCCGCTAACGAACTTATTGGAATTTGTAAAAGTAATTCAGAGGCATCGATTTATTAATATTTTTAATACACGGGAAGATGAGCGAATAAATTACCTTTCTGATTCCGAATGGGGATTACATGGTGTTAAATCTTTATTGATTGTTCCGATCAGAACGAAAGGCAAAATAGCAGGAATTTTGCGAATAGATCAAATGCGCAGCCGAAGAATTTGGATGGAGGAAGAGATTCATTTTGCTTGTCAGGTAGCTGATCTAATCGCAATGGGCAATATGCAATTTGAAATGATGGAAATGAATAAAAAACTGGATTATTTCGTTTCGTTGGCGCATGAAATTGAAACAGATCCAAATTTTGATTCTCTTTGTCAAAAGTTTTCAGAATGTCTGGCAAAGGTGTTAAATGGGGATAGTAGTTTGATTTATAAGGTTGATAACAATCTAAAATCACTTTCTCAGGTTTTTAGTTTTAATTTGCCTGAAGAATATGTAAATAAGCAACTTAAATTTGGTGAGGAAGCAGCAGGACAGGCTGCCCAAAAGAATAAGATTGTCGAAATGAACAATCCTCAGGAATTTGACTTGAAAGACGGGGATATTAACAATCGATCATTCTTTCCCATCGTCATTGCTGCGCCGGTTTCCAGGAATAATCAACCTTTGTACATTTTAGAAGTGTTAAGGAAAAATTCTTTAAAACCTTTTGAGATGGTAGATCGGAGAATCCTGGATCAAATGATTGCCTGGTTTGGCCTTCTGGTTGATCAAAAGAGTTATGGAACCCGTTTGGATTTGCTGCGAGATTATCAAAATGCATTTAAAACCATACTGGATTCCAGTGATTACATTTCAAATGTGCCGGATTTATTGAATTCCATTATCGATTTTTGCCTACCACTTTTTCATGCAAAATATGCAATTTTAAATTGTTTCCAATGGGGTGTCACAAGATCTTTGCCGGAAGAAAGACATATTGAAATCAATACTTTGTTTACTGACAATCAGACAGAGATTTCCTGGAGAAGGGGTTCGATAGTTGTAGACAAGATGACTGAGTCAAAAAACTTAAATCAGGATTTAGTTTCTTTGTTGAAAATTTCCGGTATACGGTCATTTGTCCTTACCCCATTACTCTATGAAGATCAACGGATCGGGTTCTTCTTTGTCGGCAATGAAATGCCTATCAAATGGGACGATGATCAAATCCTAATGATGGAAATTGTAGCAAAACAAGTTGCGATGCTAGTTAAGAAGTTGTCGACAACAATTGAGAATATTCAACGGGAAATCCTTAACTGGAGAATGAATTCGCTTGGTCAACGATTAAGCCAGGCTCTGACATATGCGGAAGCGATTCAGGTCGTAGGCAATATGGCAGTTGAGTTGATGGTTCCAAATAAGGTCATTATGTTATTGCGGAGACCGTTAAAATCGATAGAAAGCGTGTTTTTATACAATCTCCAGGATTGGTCAATTCATTCCATCCTGGAAAAACATGTTTCTGTCTTTGAAAACCATTTTTTTGCCCAATCCATACCGGATATTATTCCGAATGTTTTAAATGAAGAATTACCCGATGATGTATTGGATTATTTTTCAAAAATAAAATGTGTCTCTATAAAAATACTGCCATTAAATTTCCAGGATCAACCGGTAGCCGTAATTTTGGCATTGTATGATGATGAGGTAACATGGCCACAATATGAAAGGGAAACTTTGCGAATATTTTCGCAAACTGCTGTTTTAGCAATACAA
Organism: uncultured Anaerolineaceae bacterium; assembly: GCA_964586385.1. GTDB lineage: Bacteria > Chloroflexota > Anaerolineae > Anaerolineales > Anaerolineaceae > UBA6170. The sequence goes on along the minus strand of CAZPIM010000050.1, from coordinate 1,290 downwards.
AATGCCTGGATGTACGAAGAATTGGAAAAAGGGTATCTGGATGTTGCCATGGCATTATCCAATGAGATTAATGTTAGAGAATCCAGCATTCAGGGAATGAGTTCACGAATGGCAAATTGGGCAGAAAAAATTGCACGTGCACTGGGATGTTCAGAAGCAGAAATTGATGACATCCGCTGGGCAGCACTTTTACATGGTATTGGAAAATCGGGGATTCCAAACAAGGTTCTCGGAAAACCGGGTCCACTTACGGATGAAGAATGGGATATTCTTCAAAAAACACCCGAAGAAGGGGAAAATTATATTCGTCCGCTATCAAGGTTCCGAAATGTTGGCAAAATCATTCGAAATAGCCGTGAACGGTTTGATGGCGGTGGTTATCCGGATGGTCTAAAAGGTCAGGAAATACCATTAGGAGCAAGAGTCTTGGCCGTTGTTGAATCGTATGCCAGTATGATCGGTTCACGTCCTTATCGCCGGAAAATGCAGCCGGAACAAGCTTTGCAGGAATTAATTTCAAATCGGGGGACTCAGTTTGATCCACAAGTTATTGATGCTTTCATCAATTCATTTAGTTGGATTTCACAATTAGAAACCTGATGATATGATCTGACGTATATTCATTAGAATTTCTTATTTTCCAATTTATTTAATATTGAGAGGGTTGATGATTCTTCATTCAAATCGACAAAAAGTTCGATTGGTAATTCTATTTGTGATGTTGTTGTTTTTCCCTGTTTTATTGAATTACATGTCTCCATATTTAATCGTCATGGCTGCCAGCGAAGGAATTATCAATGGCAGTGCTTTGCTTTTTCTCGGTTTGTTCATTAGTTCGCTTTTCCTGGGAAGAGGTTGGTGTGGGTGGGTTTGCCCCGCTTCCTGCGTGGGTGAAGTTTGTTCCGTCATCCAAAAAAAGCCAATTGGAAAAAAAGTACGCATAATCAAGTGGGGAATTTGGTTCATCTGGATGGGCATTATCATCGCCATGGTCATCAAAGCAAACGGTTATCATAAAGTAAGTCCATTCTATATGACAGAAAATATAGTTTCTGTAACAGATCCTTTCAACTATATAACCTATTATTTTGTGTTGGCGACCATATTGGTGTTGTCGTTAAGCCTTGGAAAAAGAGGTTTTTGCCATACGGTGTGTTGGATGGCACCTTTCATGATTATTGGCAGTAAACTGAGCAACAGGTTGCGCTTTCCCAAAATGCGATTGAAAGCAACTGCTCAAAACTGTGTTAGCTGCGAAACATGCACCAAGAATTGTCCCATGAGTCTGGA
>CAZPIM010000049.1:3819-19132 GCA_964586385.1 uncultured Anaerolineaceae bacterium | reverse complement strand
GCAACATTCAATCGGTCCAAAATCAATTGATAAATAACAGGATTTGGTTTCACCATTTTTACTTCATACGAAAATATGCTTTCATTAAAATAATCCATTAAGTTATAAGAATCGGTAAGTCTCTGCCTCGTTGTATCCATTGCGTTTGAAAGCAAACCAAGTTTATATTGATTTTTTAATAATTGAATAAAGGTGATAATTTCACGATCTATATTATCTCCACCCCAAAACGCTTTCTGGAAATCATCAATACTCATATTCGGATTGCCTAACTTCCTTAATACAAAATTAAAATGATCTGTTTCTGATATTATCCCGGCCATAGCTTGTGTTGCAGAATTGGAGAGATAAACTAATTTCTCTAATTCTTCGAAAGAAAGATTAAACTGGTTGGCTAATTTTGTTCTTGGTTTACGATCGAATGTCTTTACGAGAACTTCGCCCATATCAAAAATTAATGCTTTATAAGAATGTTTTATCATCAACCTCTCCTAAAAATGAATAAGCAAATAAAAATATTGTGATCATTATCAGAATTTCTTTTGAATATTTTTTTGGTAATAAAAATATCAACAATTTTGGAAGAAAACAAGATTACTAGAAGAAAATTAGTAAATAAAAAACCTTTTCTATTATATCCATCGAAATGACAAAATATTCTAGATCATTAATACGAAAGTGTATTGCGCATAGCCAATAATCTACAATTTATTTTTTACTTTATAATTTCAATTATGAAAAAATCCGGTCTAAAAATTAAATCGAATAATTTACAAAAGGGGGGAAGTGCAGATCTCGCTTTTGCAATTGTAGTTTTATCTTCTTATTTTGCGATGTTCAGTGCGATAAAAACTCCAAACGTTTTTCGAATAATTTCTATGGTGTTTTTGGGAATTGCTTATATTTCCATCGGTATTTACATATATGCTTATTGCCTGAAAAGAAAAAGTAACCAGCTTTATTTGTTATATTTTTTTGTTCAAGTGACTTTAGGTTCACTAATAGTATATTTAGGAGAAGGATCCGGATTTTCTGCAATTCTTTTATTACCACTTGCTGGACATGCAGTCGTTATGTTCTCCGGGTATTGGCTTTATACAATTAATGGGGCAATTGTTATTGGATACCTTTTTGCAGTTAGAGCTTATTCTGGAGAATGGACAAATGTATGGTCAACATTACCAACAGTAATTGCAGGATTAATTTATATAATGATATTTACTCAAATGGCTCTAGATGAGGAATATTCTAGAAAACGAGCTGAAAAACTATATGATGAATTGGAATCAGCGAATTCAAAATTAATTAAGTATGCAAATGAAATCGAAGAGTTGGCGACTATTCAAGAACGTAACAGGTTAGCTAGAGAAATTCATGATGGTTTGGGACATTATTTGACAACCATTCTTATACAACTCCAAGCTGCGGAAGCAGTTTTACCAACAGATAAAGAAAAGGCTTTGGATGCGATTGAAAAAGCTCGAAAACAATCAAAATTAGCATTAATTGACGTGAGAAAATCAGTATCTGCATTTCGGTACGATCCTTACAACCCTGAGGATTTGGATAGTTTGATTAAAAAAGCATTGACACCATGTGAGTGGGTTGGAATCACAACACATTTCGAAGTGAAAGGTCAAAAAATAAATCTGTCAAATATTGTTAATTCAACGATATTTCGTATAGTACAAGAAACTGTCAATAACGCCTGCAAATATTCCAGGGCAGAAAATTATAATTTACAATTGAGTTATGAAAATGAACATGAATTGCAAATAATTATTCGTGATGATGGTGTGGGCACGGAAGTTTTGCAAGGTGGGTTTGGATTGGTTGGGCTAAAAGAAAGAATTGAATTAATCAACGGTACAATAAATATTATTACTTCACCAAACCAGGGATTTAAATTAGAAATATGTTTGCCATATGAATAAAGAAATTAAAATAATTATTGTCGATGATCAGGAACTATTTCGCGAAGGGCTTTTTACGTTATTGAGCCTTCAAAATGATTTTACTGTTGTGGCACAGGCAAATAACGGAGAAGAAGCATTGCTTCAAATTTTGAAATTTAGCCCAGACATCGTCTTAATGGATTTGCGAATGCCGGTGATGGATGGGGTTGAGTGTATTAAACGAGTTAATCTTCAATTTGATAATGTAAAGATAATTGCGTTAACAACATTTGATGAAGATGAACTGGTATTTGAATCATTAAGAGCGGGAGCAGTGGGTTATTTATTAAAAGATGTTTCACCTGATAAGCTTTTTGAAGCAATTCGATCCGCTAATCGAGGAGAGTACTATTTACCGCCGAATATCACTGCCAAAGTTATGGCTGAATTTACAAAAGCTTCTCCCAGTTATGGCAGAGAGACTAATGATATTGTCGACGACCTTTCCAGGCGCGAACAGGAAATTTTACAAATGGTGGCTATTGGGTTGACTAATAAGGAAATCGCATCAAAATTGGTTATTGCTGAAGGAACAGTAAAAAACCACTTAACGAATATTTTCAACAAACTAAATGCACGGGATCGTATGCAGGCTGTTTTAATTGGTAAAAGACTTAAAATCATTTAAAGACTCAAATTAGATTAATTCATTTCTAGTTAGAACAAATCTTTATTGGAAAATTCTATTCAATCAAATGAGAACAATTTTGTTTCTTTCAATCGTCGTTATATCTATTATTTTTGGTTTGATTATTCTTTTGTTTCGAAAAAAAAATAATTCTCAAAAAGTCTTATTAACATTGTTTTTTATAATGTTCATTCCTGTTCTTTCTTATGTGCTTATTTATCTAAATAACTTAACGATATTAATTAAAATCGGAATTATTCTCGGATCAATTATATTAATATTAATTATATTCAATGTATTAATATACTTTATCGAGAAAAGAATAATTTTTTGGTCGGTACCTACCGGAAGTATTTTGATCAGTATTTTCACATTATTGGTTTTTTCACAACACCTGTTTTTGGATTACATATTTTATATTGGACTAGGAATCGGTGTTGCGTTATTGTTTTCAGGGATTTATTGGAAATTATTCGGTTTAGTTATTCCAGGAAGTCTTTTGATTGGAATTTCTCCCGGAGTTTTCTTTGCATGGTCAAATACTGATGGTCAAAATGGATTGGTTAGAACCGGAGTGATGCTAGTTTGGTTTGCTTTAGGATGGGGACTTGTGACAATTTTCGCGCGTGTCCAAACACTCAAATTTGTTTGGTGGCCGCTCATTCCTGGGGGAATTCTTGCCATGGTCGGTTGGGGATTGTATATTGGCGGAAATCCATCACGTGCGGTTGGTTTTATTGGCAATAGCGGATCGATTGCATTATTAATCTTTGGAATCTATATACTTTTAATTCGGCGAGGAATTCACCATTAAATAGCTTCAATAGGAGTATAATATCCATCCTGTAATTTCAGGGAAAATATTTAAAGGTGATGAATGTTAAAAGAAAGAAAAGATATACGAAATATCGCAATTATTGCGCATGTTGATCATGGCAAAACTACATTGCTCGATGCAATGCTTAAACAAACACATACATTTGGTGAGCATCAGGTAGTAGCTGAAAGAGTTATGGATTCTTATGACCTTGAACGGGAACGAGGAATTACCATTCTTTCAAAAAACACATCAGTCAATTTTTTTGACATAGATGAACAACTTACATATCGGATTAATATTATCGATACTCCCGGTCATGCTGATTTTGGTGGCGAAGTTGAACGCGTTTTGAATATGGTTGATGGCGTGCTTTTATTGGTTGATGCAGCTGAGGGTCCTATGCCTCAGACACGATTCGTTTTGAAAAAAGCATTGAGCTTAGGAAAACGGGCAATTGTAGTCATTAATAAAGTGGATAGAAAAGATGCTGAACCACAACGTGCGTTAAACGAAACTTTTGATTTGTTCATCGAATTAGGCGCTTCTGATGAACAAACTAATTTTCCAATCGTTTATTGTAATGGCGCTTTAGGACAAGCAGGCTATGGATACGACGAAATGGAAAATAATCTCCTCCCTTTATTTCGAACAATTGTTTCCAAAGTCAGTGGGCCAGTTGTGGATATGGATGCGCCATTTCAAATGTTGGTTGCTAACTTAGGTTACGATGATCATTTGGGATCAACATGTCTCGGAAGAGTTTTTGCAGGTGTTTTAAAAGAGGGTAGCGAGATCGTCCACATTACTCTTGAAGATAAAGTTTTTGTGGAAAAGATCAAATATTTATTCGTTTTTGAAGGTCTGAAAAAAGTAAGAGTAAAACTGGTCGAGGCGGGAGATATAGCATTTATTGCTGGAATTGAAGATTTACGAATAGGTGAAACACTTGCGGATAAAGAGAATCCAGTTGCTTTGCCTAGAATATCTGTTGAAGAACCAACAGTAAAAATGAGTTTTGAAGTTAATAATTCGCCTTTTTCTGGTAGGTCAGGAAAGTTTTTAACCACCCGACAGATACGGGACCGCCTCATACGAGAGGTTCGTAATAATGTGGCTTTACGGGTTGCTGAGACAGAATTTGCAGATCGTTTCACTGTGTCGGGTCGTGGTGAATTGCATCTTGCAATATTAATAGAAACTATGCGTCGCGAAGGTTTTGAATTTCAAGTATCGAGACCTGAGGTAATTTTTAAAAATGACGAAAATGGACAACTGTTAGAACCTTTTGAAGAAGTCATCGTGGAAACAATCCAGGAATCGGTTGGCCAAATTATCGAATTATTTGGTGTTCGAAAAGGAAAACTCTTAAGTATGGAAAATGAATTGGATGGTGTGGTTTTACGCTATTTAATTCCAACCCGTGGATTATTAGGCCTTAGACAAATATTCTTAACGGCAACCCGCGGTCAGGGAGTTTTACACACGAATTTTGCTGGTTATTTAGAGTTTGCCGGTGATATACCTTCTCGCAGTACGAGTTCCCTTGTAGCTTGGGAAACAGGTGTGGCTAGTACTTATGGATTGAAAAATGCAGAAGAACGGGGCTTACTATTTATCCCTGCTGGAATCGATGTATACGAAGGGATGGTTTTTGGCGAAACATATAATGAAAGTGATATCACGGTAAATGTTTGCAAGAAAAAGCATCTGACAAACATGCGCTCAGCAAATAAAGATTTGGAATACCGCCTCTCATCACCAAGAATCCTTTCATTAGATGAAGCACTTGAATTCTTAGCTGATGACGAATTACTAGAAGTGACACCTGATACATTCAGAATCAGGAAACGAATTTTAAATACAGATGATCGTGGAAGGTCTCAAAAAATTAAAGCTGGTCAATTAGCTGAATAAATTATGGGCATGCAAGTGTTTCCATATCAAGAATCAAGTGGTTTACTAATTCTAAAAAGAAAAATAGTTAAATGGGTCGGAAGAGTGTTTGTTAAAATATTCTTCCGATTTGATTTAATTGGGAAAGAAAATTTTCCAAAAGATGGTCCTTATATCATGGCAGGAAACCATGTTGGTTCAATTGAAGCATTATTGATGGTTTGTTTTGCTCCAGAGATAATTGAAGTTCTTGGGGCCGGTGATATTCCATTAGATCCAAAGCTAGCTCACTTTGCTGATTTGTATGGATATATTCCTATTAATCGTGGTGAAATCGATCAGAAAGGCTTAAAATCGGCCTTAGGAGTACTGGAAAGAAATGGAGTAATAGGAATTTTCCCTGAAGGGGGAATTTGGGATCCAAAAATTAAACCTGCAAAAATTGGCGTGAGTTGGTTGAGTGACAAATCCAATTCTCCTGTCATACCAATTGGATTTGTTGGTATCAAGGATGCACTAAAGCAATCGTTTCATCTTAAATTGCCACATTTACAAATGATCATTGGACGTCCAATTTATCCGGAGCAATTTAGAAATGATGAAAAGTCATTAAGAGAAAACTTAACTGAAGCTTCCACATTTATTATGAAAAATATTGAAGATCTCTTACCCGATAATGTTAGAAGTTCTTCTGTCTCTTCATTTGATAGTCAGAAAATACTTAAGATTTTTAAAATAGATCAAATTACTGGGCTTAAAAGTGACATAAAATTTCAAGACCTGGAGTCACTTTCTAATTTATTACAACATCCTGTTATCATGGATGTTTTTTTGAGGAATTTAAGATTACCTGTTAATGCTTTACTTCTAAGGAATAAAAATCTTTCCATCACGGATGTAACTCTTGCGGTTCAAGCGATTTTGCAATGTTTGGATGAGAAACCCGGATTTCTTTCTTATCGATTTGGTTTTGACCAAAGCGCAAAAATGAAAAACGGAATGCAAGCTTTTTTCACGTTCCTAAAAGAAAATCAAAATGGTGATATTTTGATCCGTTTTGAGGAAGCATCCAAAACTCCCGATTGATTTTTAGATTATTTCAAACATATCGAACGACCAGCGTGAATTCCGCTAATAAACGCCCAATGCAAATTATAGCCACCGCAAGGACCAATAACATCCAGAATCTCACCTGCAAAAGACAAATTGCTAATTACCTTGGATTGTAAAGTTTGAGAATCTACATCTTCGGACGAAACGGCTCCTGTAGAAATTTGAGCAAATTCGAAACCTCTTGTGCCTGTTATATTTTCATCAATAGATAAATTAGTTAAGAAATCCAACAGTTTTTCATTGTTTATTTGGTTCATGAGGATGTCTTGTTTTAAATTCGCATTGAACATTAATTGATTGACAATCTTTACGGGGAATAACATTAGTAAGATATGTCCTAATTTATATGAGGATCGACTAAACTTCGTAAACATGTCTTTAATTATTGGTTGATTTACATTGTTTGAAAAATTAATGCGCAACAAATTTTTACCTGGATGACGAAAAATTTGATGACTCAAATCCATGACAGCCGGTCCATTTACACCCCAATCTGTAAAAATCAAGTTTCCATATGTCTTTGCAATACAATGACCTTGATTAAAGATCGAGGTTTCGGCATCAATTCTTACTCCGTTAAGTAAATTTGATTTTTGTTTGGATGTTAATAGCGGTGATAAAGCAGGATATGCCGGTACAATACGATGACCTAAATTCTTTACTTCATCCAGAATTGTATCTGAAGCATTCAATTGAGGATGTGCTTTTCCACCGGTTGATATGATTAGTTTATCAAATATCATTTTTTGCCCGTTATCCAGTGTCAGTCCAAATTTGTCCTGGGCAAAATCAATCTTATTAACTGTTGTATTTCTAAGCACATCAATATGATTCTGAATTACGGTATTTTCCAAAATTGTTGAAACATTTTTTGCAGTATTGGATACGGGATAAGTCCACCCATCATCAGTATGATACGTGTATATACCAATTTTCTCAAAATATTCAATTAATTTTCTACTGTCATAGCGCTGGATTAGAGAACCAAAAACAAAATCCTGAAAGGCAGAATAAGCAGAGGGCAAAACATTTTCGTTCGTTAAATTTCCTTTACCACCTCCAGTAGTTGAGAGTTTTCTGCCCAAGAAATCATTTTTATCGATTATTGTCACATTCTTGAAGGTTTTTGACGCTTCCAAAGCCGCACAAATTCCCGCTGGACCTCCACCAATTATTCCAACTTTCATCTACTTTTCCCTTTTAAATAGATAACTCACCGATTATTGTCAAAAAAATATGATACTATTATCTCATTAATGGTAATTAATGAACCAAGGTGATAAGTAATGAAAAAAGATCTCCGTACCTTTCGCCAATCTCTTTTTTCAGCAGTGCTAGCGGAAGTAATTAACAAAATTACACACAAACAATTGCATGTAAACAGTGTACCTGAAAATTTCAGATACCCTGATCCGAATGATAATAAAAAATATGTCCTTTATAGTCACATACCTTTCTGTGAGAGTTTATGTCCCTATTGCTCTTTTAATAGATTCGTTTTTAATGAATCGAAAACAAGAGAATATTTTATAAACCTTCGTCAAGAACTTCAAATGTTATCGGACAAAGGTTATGACTTTACTACAATGTATATTGGTGGGGGAACTCCAACAGTAATTATTGAGGAATTAACGCAAACTATAGATCTTGCAAAAACTTTATTTTCAATCAAAGAAGTTTCGTGTGAGACAAATCCTAACCATTTGACATCAGAAATTTTGTCAGAATTAAAAGGTCGTGTCAATCGAATGTCTGTTGGGGTTCAAAGTTTTGATAATAAATTGCTGCAGCAGATGAGCAGGTATGAAAAATTCGGATCCGGGGAACAGATTCTCGAAATTATAAAAAATGCAGTTGGGATCCTGCCTTCCCTCAATATTGATATGATTTATAATCTGCCAGATCAGACGACAGACATGCTTTATCATGATTTGGAGTGCATTATCCAATCTGGCGCAGAGCAAACGACATTTTATCCATTAATGAGTGCACCATCCGTAAAGAAAGCCATGGATAAAACACTCGGTCATATACCTCGTGGTAGAGAAATCGAATATTTTCATATTATCACTGAAGAATTATCTAAATATTATCAACCTTCTTCTGCTTGGACATTTTCCAGGAATGATGTTTCTATGATCGATGAATATATTGTTCAATACGAAGAATATATCGGAACAGGGTCGGGCGCTTTCAGTTATATCAATGGCGACTTATTGGTCAATACTTTTTCTCTTAGTCAATATGACAAATTAATTAAGACCGGAAAATTTCCGGTTTACGCGCAAAAATCTTTTTCCAAACACGATCGGATGCGCTACAGATTAATGATGGAATTATTTGATTTGTCACTTGACAAAACAAAATTTGCCCAGGATTATGGCAAATCTCCGGAATTCAGCTTGTTTTTTGAAATGTTGTTTATGAAGTTTGCAGGTGCTTTTAAAAAGATTGACAGCAACAAGCTATACCTTAATGAAGATAGTAGATATCTTTTAGTTGTGATGATGAGGGAATTCTTTGCTAATGTGAACGTACTTCGAGACCAGGCAAGATTTGTTTTGCCAAAAGAAGAAAAACTGATGTGCGTTGTGAATGATCGCCTTTATCATAACGAATTTGTGTAGTTCAAATATTTTTTATAGATTCAGATAAACTAAACATCCTTACTCGCATTGTTTTTCAAAAGGTTGCTTTCGTTGATATCTGTTAACAAAAAATCCTCTAACAATTTCCCCCGTAGATTGGGATATTGTTTCTTCACCGACCTTTCTACTTATTTTTAGTATTGTGGTTATTGAAGGATGATTGGGGTCATAACAGGAAAATTCAGTTATGGGACCATTGATTTTGTAACTGGTAAGCAGAATTTGATGATTATTGGTCGGATTTTCAATATTCTTTGAACGAATAATTATGATGATAACAGGCATACCTTTATTAATGGTTTCAATAGCCTTTGGTATTTGATGATTAAAAGTATTATCAATTAATTTGTGGTTATTTTGAAATGTTTTATATATTAATGATAGATAATTCTTCAAAGGCATGCTTTCAAACTGGCGTTTCCATAAATACTTGATAAACTCTGGCTTTAACTCTGATAATTTGTTTTCCTGGTTTAGAGCTGATTTATCGAGAAAATTATCCAAAGCAGAAAATACCATTCCACCACAAAGTCCGTAGACAGAATTCCTTAGAATCAATTTCATAATGAAATTTGGCAGGTTTTTTTCAAACCGGTTAGGGAACTTGTATCCATGCAATGTAGGATTAAAATTAGTATTCATATAATTAGCATAAATTTTCTATAATTAATTATTTTCAAATATTTCTTTATAGCCGCGATCGAGTTCGTCATCATTAATATGTGCATATCTTTGGGTGACAGCAATGTTTGTATGGCGGGCAAGCGATTGTGCTAATTTTAGATTTCCGGATGATTGCAGGACTCTAGTTACAAAGTAATGGCGGAAAGAGTGGGGTGTTATTGTTCCTATTGCACTTTCTCCTAAAAATTCATTTATTCTTTCTGCGACAATATTTCGGCCGGTAGTTGTTGTTATCGGTTTGATCTTAGTACCTGCACCTTTATCATGTCTGGAAAAAATAGGCAAAGAACTTAACGGAACTCCTGAAGCACCATCCAGTTTAGCTCGATAATTTAAATACTCTTTTATTTTCTGCAAACTTCTCTCTGAGAATCGAATGACGTCTTCACGATTTCCCTTTCCGATGACGAGAGCACGATATTCAAACCAATCTATGTCACCACGCCGCAATTTGCATGCTTCGTGTACTCTTAATCCGGTGTCTGCCAAGCAAAATAAAAATGCGCGGTCTCTAAGATTGATTAATTTATCATTTTCACTATCTGCGAGTTTTGTATTTAATTCATCAGCTAATTTTAAAACGGTTTTAATATCATTTTTTGGGAATTGCGGTAATCGAAGCCCGGGTTTGCGAGATCTCTGTTTGATTAATAATTGAATTCTCACAACATTCACGTCAGCTAATTTTTCTGAAGCAATGTAGTCATAAAATCCTTTGACAGAGGTCAAATATAAACGTTCAGTAGCAGGGGACAAATCTTTTAATGAGTTTATGAATTGAGAAAAGTACCCGTCTTTAATTTCATTTATTGGCGTTGCAGCCGGGTCAATTTTTTTGCTGATCAATAAATCCAAAAAGTGCTTTACGCCATTTTTGTAAGTTCGAAAGGTGTTTTCACTACGTGCAAATTTTATAGTATTTAAGTAATCATCCGATATCTTTAAAATACACATTTTTTATCCTTGAATTATTATACATATTTTATTAATTGTGAACTTCAAGTATTTATATGCGCATAGATTACTGATTTGAACAACATGCACAGAAGGTGACAATTAATTTTAATTCCACTCACAAATTTAACCACTTAATTAATGCAACGTACAATCAAAAATCATTTTTTAGCGACACGAGGATATCCCTATGAAAGTGAACATAAACCAGGTAATTATTGGTATTGATAATGTAACTTATCGAAACCATTTATCAATTATACATTTTTTATCCCCCTTTTGTCCATTATTATCCCAGGAGAGTATTTAAAAGATTGCACGTTTCTTCTTAAACCAAATATTCACGTGCTAAGCTATTTTTGAATACAAATTATTAATTCCATTAAAGGGACTTTACATGCAATCTCTACACTACAAATACGGGACCGAAATAAAAGAATTATTTCTCCAGAACATTTCTTCAATTGACATTATTCAACCAAACGTATATACCTCCGTTAAAAATTATTTCACTTCTGAGAAAATAATTTTTGAGGAATTATCAAATTTTTTTCAAGCGTATCAAAAACCAATAAATCAAATTCGGGTTGGAATAGCAATAAATGACAAAACACGCCCAGTCCCCTATTCAGAACTTCTCCCTTTAATATTAAATCCACTATTAGTTTTAGGAATTGTCGACGCTCAAATTAATTTTTTTATAGCAAATGGAACGCATGTTCCAGATCATGAATCATTAAGTGGTTTTTTGAATGAGAACATCTTAAATAGATATAGGTTTTACCAACATGATTGTATGGATAATGAAAATCTTATAAATTTAGGCGTAACTACACGAAATACACATGTACTATTAAATAAAGATTTTAATAATTGTGATTTAAAAATTTCGATCGGTAATATTGAACCACACCATTTCGCTGGCTTTTCAGGAGGATATAAGACTGTTTCAATTGGACTCGCAGGCATGCAAACGATCAATGAAAATCACAAGTTGCTTTTGGATCCTTGTTCAGTTGCAGGTGTTTATAATGAAAATCCTGTTCGAATGGATATTGATGAAATTGGTAAGTTGTCCGGATTAAATTATTGTCTGAATTGTATAATGAATGAACATAAAGAAATTGTTTCAGTAATTTTTGATAATCCTGGTAGCGTTATGGAAATTGGTATTCCCATTGTGAAATCAATATATATGGTTGAAGTATCCAAAAAGTATGATTACGTAATCGCATCAGCTGGTGGATTTCCGAAAGATATAAATTTTTATCAAGCCCAAAAAGCACTCACAAATGCAGCACAAATTTGCTGCGATGGAGGAACGATCATTTTATTGGCTGAATGTCGTGAAGGTATTGGCAGCGATGTATTTGAAAACTACATAGAAACATTCTCAAATCCAAACGAAATTATTTCTGATTTTACCAGCTCTTCATTTCAGATCGGCCGACACAAAGCTTATTTAGTTGCCAGATTATTATCAAAACACCATATTGCCATACATTCTTCTTTGGATGAGGTGAAGGCGAATCTCCTTCTTTTAGAGAATATATCCGACCTAAAGTTCTATCTCGATAATCTATTTACCAAAGAATCTACCGTTGCTTTTATACCAAATGCTGTTATTACTGTACCAAATTCCCGGGGCTAAACGAATGAGAAATCTAATTCAAAATAAAAATTTGGATGGTGCGGATTTTGTACTTGAGGGAAAAAAAGATTGTTGTATTGTACTTGTACATGGTTTTACTGCCACAACGATAGAAGTAAGGCCATTAGGAGAATATTTAGCCTCTAAAGGTTATTATATTGATGCTCCTTTGTTACCAGGTCACAACACACATCCGGATGATTTAAACAAACAAAAATGGATGGAATGGACAAATAAAGTTGAATCTGTAACCAAAAACGCACTGGATAAATATAAAAATGTTTTTTTAGGTGGAGAATCCATGGGTGGATTGATATCATGTTACATCGCAAGTAATCATCCAGAACTTGCGGGTTTATTATTATATTCTCCAGCAATACGGGTAAAAAACCTGGAATTGATGTATTTGTTACAGTTTTTTAAAAAATACATTGGGAAACCTAGCTTGAATGTTGAAGACAAAGATATCCATGACGTATTACCCTGGAAAGGATACAAAGTAAACCCTACCAGAGCAGCAGTACAGTTATTAAGATTGCAAAAAGTAGTTGAATCGAAATTACCTTCAATTTTTCAGCCCGCTATTATTTTTCAAGGTAAATTGGATAAAACAATTGATCAAACTGGTGCTTCCATCGTATATACCAAAATTAATTCAAAAATCAAAAAACTTATCTGGTTGGATGAATCCAATCATTGCGTTTTATTGGACAAGGAATATTCCTTTGTTTTTTCTGAATCACAAAAATTTATAGAATTCGTTTTATCTCAAAAACAAAAATTATCGACTGAATCTTTGGGTTATAATTGAGTAAATCTAAATTAGAACCTTAATATGGAGAATTTATGACAACTTCATTTTCAGCTACAGGAAAAACGACGATTGCCCCCGAAGTATTGACTTCAATTGCAAAATTAACAGCGCTTTCGGTCGAAGGTGTCTGCCGACTCGCTTCAATTCCTTCTGATGTCAATCGTTTCTTCAATCGCAATGTCAGTGAGGGAATTAAAATTAATGTTGATGATGGGACTGTTTACGCTGATATTTATGTTATCTTAAAGCAGGATGTCAATGTCAGAGAAATAAGCCATAACATTCAGAACAAAGTTTCACGCGCGATTTCTGAAATGGTTGGGATGGAAGTTGGAAAAATAAATATTCATGTTGAGGACATCGAACTAGCAGATTCCGGAAAGTAAATAAATGAAAGCCAGAACAAAAGCGCGCGGTATTGCACTTCAGGTTCTTTACGAATTCGATGTAACCGGACACCCACCACTTATTTCACTAAATTATCGATTGGAAGAAGATCCGTTAGAAGAAAAACTCGTTGAATTCACTACGAAAATAGTAACGAGTATCTTGCCGATTATTTCAACACTTGACCAATTGATCGCTGAACATGCTCCTGAATGGCCAATGGATCAACTTGCTGTGATTGACCGAAACATACTCAGAATTGCATTATGGGAATTCGCAGTTGAAAAATGCACGCCTATTAAAGTTGCGATCAATGAAGCAATTGAATTAGCAAAAATGTTTGGATCAGACGCTACTCCAAGGTTTGTAAATGGAGTCTTAGGTAGTTTAGCAAATCGACAAAATGAAATATTTCAAAAACTTAAATCTCAAAATTTGATTGACTAGTTAAGAGGGAAATATATGCGAAATAATATCAAGGGAAATGTATTAATTTCATCCTTATTAATCTCAATATTCCTTTTGAATTCTGCTTGTTTTCCCGTTTTGGACAAAACCGTAACACCTACTTCTACCACTGAGTCAAATCAATTTCAACAGGATATCTCGTATGCTGAAACAAAATTCATATTAGAAATACCGGATTCTATATCTGAGGAAATGGTCTTTGAACTTGTGGATGATGTGACTGGCATCGAGCTAAATCCAACACGTTATGTAATGGAAAAAACCGATGATTTGACTTATTCGATTACCATTCCTCTGAAAATTGGCTCAATCGCGAAATATCGATACTTTCGAAACGGTACGCTGCCAATATACGAAACAAATGCATTTAATCAAGTTGTCGACTATCGTGCTGTTTATATCAATGGAGCTAATGAGTTCTACGATTTAATAACAAATTGGGTTGACCGACAGTTTGACCATAAATTCGGTAGAATTGAAGGTCAGATAATCAATTCTCTATCAGGTTCACCTCTGCCTAATATAATGGTAATCGCTGGTGGCATTCAAACTTTTACGAATTCACTCGGAAATTTCTATATAGAGCAGTTACCGCCGGGAAAACATACTTTAATAGCAATTAGTACAGATGGTGAATATCAAGTTTTTCAACAGGAAGCAGTCATTGAAGAAGAGTTATCAACTCCTGCAAAAATAGCAATTCTACCGAATGACTTTGTCAAGGTCACTTTTATCGTTCAATCCCCTCCCATCGACAATCAAACATTACGAATGGTCGGCAATACATATCAATTAGGAAATGTATTTGGAAATTTATATTATGGCGAAAGCACGATTGCCAGTCGGGCACCTATCTTATCTTCATTGCCAGATGGGACCTATTCCATTACGCTTAATTTGCCGGTTGGATTTAATCTGGTCTATAAATATACATTAGGAAATGGCTTTTGGAATGCCGAGTTGTCTTCCGATGGCAAGTTTTTCTTACGAGACATCATCGTGCCTGATGAAGATATAGTTGTTAATGACCTTATTACAACATTTCAAGCACCAGATACTTCAAATATCCAATTTAAACTTGTAGTTTCTCCAAACACACCTGAAACCGATCTCATTTCAATTCAATTTTCTCCTTTTGGTTGGTCTTCCCCAATCCCAATGACACAAATCAACAAGAATAATTACATTTTTACTCTCTTTGGACCTTTTAATATGGTCGAAGGTGTGAATTATCGATATTGCAGAAACGATGCATGCTATCTCTCCACAAATTTGGATACATCGGTTCCAGAAAACAC
>CAZPIM010000049.1:0-3719 GCA_964586385.1 uncultured Anaerolineaceae bacterium | reverse complement strand
GAAACGATGCATGCTATCTCTCCACAAATTTGGATACATCGGTTCCAGAAAACACGTTGAAAAATTTTGAATCAACAAATGAAAATCAAATATTTTTGGATGAAATTATTGATTGGAAAAATTGGGAACAAGATATTTCTCAAACAGAAATTATCACACCACAAATAAATACACGGTCAGAGAGCTTCTTGGTCGGGTTTGAACAATCATCAGCTTATAATGTTTTTTTGCCGGTATATAGCGATCAGGGATATGCAAGTATCAAGGAATTAAATGCGAATGTGATCATTATTCCAATTGAGTGGACATTACAATCCTTAAATCCTGTCATTTTAGGTCCAGTACCCGGGATTAATCCACTATGGAAAGATTCTTTATCACAGATATCTAAAGCGAAGAACCAGGGATTACAAGTAATTGTTGCACCAAAACTCAGTTTTTCAACCTTAGCAATGAATCAACTTTTTGGAAATTCTTTACAGTCTGGATGGGAAGAAAAGTTTTCAAAGTACTATTCAGAATTCTTGATTTATGCTGCTGATTTAGCTCAATTCCAGGATGTAAAAGGTTTATTAATTCCATCAGAAGTAAAGGCTGGAACGAATTTAGAGGATATATCACTGGTCACTAATTTGATTGAAACAAATCTTCCTCTACAAATTCCTGAAATCAAGAAGCATTTTAGTGAGAACTTATTAATATCCTTTAACCCGGATGATTCCAATTATGAATCAATCCCTTTAAGTTTATTTGACCAAATAATTTTGGTCTCTGATTGGAATATTAGTCAAAATGGTGTTGATGTCGAATCTTTTTCAAATGCATTCCGTGAGAGGTTACAAAACCAGGTTTTCAATATTTACCAGGAAACACAATTACCAATCATTTTATTATTGGATTATCCGTCTGCAACAGGAGCGGAGACTGGATGTGTTTTTTACGAAGAAGAGTGTATTAATTTTGATCTTTCAAATAAATTAACTGTCGAACAGGAAATTGAATTGCAAAAAGATCTGGATATTCAAAAAGCAATCTATACTGCGGGTCTAAATGTCATCAATGAATTTGATTGGATTAATGGTTTTATTTCGGGTGGATATAACATTCAAGTCAGTGTCAGAGATTCAAGCAGTTCGGTACGCGGGAAACCTGCCGGGGATTTACTTTGGTATTGGTATCCGAAGTTATTAGGGCTACCTTAACATTTGATATTAAGTTAAATAAATTTCAAAAAATTATGATCCTGATGAAAGATAAATCAGAATTATTCCAGAAATAATAATAAAAGGCGCATAAGGAATCGCAGTAAAAGCTTTGTAGCGTTTGGTTAGTACTGAGAAAAGCAAGAATAAACCGCTAAAAACGCCTCCAAGCATGATTGCAAAAAATAACGTAACCCCTATTCTTGGCCACCCTAGTAACAACCCAAGAATTGTGCTTAATGTTACATCGCCAAATCCCAAAGCTATTTCATCAATTTCTTCACCACGGCGCTTTGCCATAAATTTCCCGAACAGGATCCCCAATAAATATAAAGCATACATGATCCCAAATCCTGCCAGAAAACCGAAAATCGTAATTTTCCATCCATTCAGGTATATTCCCAATATTAAGAAGATAATTCCACCTACTATACTGACAGGATGTAATATCAAACGATGTTCAAAATCGATTATGAATACTAATCCTAAATAGGAAAAAATAATCATTGCTAAAACCCAACCAGTATAAATGGGTGGAAAAAAATAAACCAGTGGGATAGCAATCGTTGCAAAAATCACAATAAAGTATCTTCTCAATTTCGGAAAAGATCTGCAATTCTGGCATCGGTTTAATGTTATATAATTAAAAATATCGAACGTTTGTCCACATTTTTCACATTGTGGTTTTTGAATTAATTTTCTTGTTATCGGCAACGTATCGGATAAATTATTCAATAAAAAGCCTATGAAAAAGCCTAAAGGGAATAACCATAATAAATTTAAGAAGATCATTTTATTTAGCCTTTAGAAATAATATTTATCAATTATATTATCCTATTTAAATATGAAAAATAATGACGACTCATCAAATTCATTCCTTGAAAATTGGATTGAACAAAAATCGAATAAAAGTAACATCACCCACATTCACAAAATTCCAAAAAGTGAAGGGTTGTTTACTGACTTCCCTGTTGAGCTCAGTCCGGAAATTCGATCTGCGTTATTGAAAAATGGTATTCAATCTTTGTATTCACATCAGGCAGCATGTTTCAATTTAATAAATAAAAATGAAAATGTCCTTATAAATTCAGGTACTGCCAGTGGGAAAACGCTTGCGTTTTTCTTACCGATTTTGAATAACTACATTCAAGCGAATGGCACAGGGAATTGTTTGTTTTTATTTCCAACAAAAGCTTTGTGTAATGATCAATTACAGCAATACAATGGTATCTTATCTCATTTCATTGAAACAAATTATCCATCAAAATTCTTACCCATAATTTCCGTGTATGACGGAGATACACCAAAGTCAAAAAGAAAAGAAATCCGATCAAATGTTAATTTCCTTTTGACCAATCCAGATATGTTGCATTTTGCCATTCTGCCATATCATACGCAGTGGGAAGATTTTTATAAGAATTTAAAATATGTTGTTTTCGATGAGATCCATTACTACCGTGGAGTATTTGGGTCTCATGTTGCGAATATCATTCGAAGGCTAAAACGTATATCACAATTCTATGGCAGAAAATTGCAATTCATTAGTACCTCCGCTACGATTGGAAATCCAAGAGATTTTGTTGAAAAAATGATCGAGGATAGAATCACGATTGTCAATGAGAATTCATCGCCACGGGGAGAAAAATCTTTTATTTTTTATAATCCACCACTCGAAAATCAAAGACTTGGATTGCGAAAAAGCGCTTTTGAAGAAACTATTCGAATCGCTCATGATTTTGCTCATAGAGACATCCAAACTTTAGTATTTCAAATTTCACGTCGAAGTGTCGAAAAAGCATTAAAGATATTTCAGGAGACGTATTTTGGGGAAAAAATTAAACTGAATGCATATAGAAGTGGTTATTTATCACACGATAGAAGAATGATCGAAACACAACTTCGCTCAGGTGAATTAAAATTACTTTTCTCAACCAATGCGCTTGAGTTAGGAATGGATATTGGTGGCATTAATAACGTGATTTTATCCGGATACCCTGGTTCCATCGCTTCCACTTTACAGCAAATTGGAAGAGCTGGGAGAAAAACTAATCAGTCATCCGCAATTTTTATTGCGAATTCATCACCAATTGACCAATATTTAATTAATCATCCAGAATTTATTTTATTACGATCACCAGAATCAGCATTGATCGATCCCAATAATCAATTAATCCTCTTTAATCACCTAAGGTGCTCGGTTAATGAGTTGCTATTTGAAAAAGGAGATAAATTCGGATCTTTAGAGTGGGATGTTATTGAACCTTTTTTGAACGGAATTCATAAAAATGGAGAATTATTTGTATCTGAAAATAAATTCTATTGGGTTTCAAGCCAGACGCCAAATATGGAAATTAGTTTGAGAAACATGAGTGGAAATATCATCAAACTAATAGACAAATCCTCCAACAATATTATCGGTCAGGTAGATTTTGCAAGCAGCTTGTGGATGGTTCATGAAGGCGCAATTTATATGCAGCAAGGAAAAGAATATATCGTTAACCAATTGGATTTACAAAA
>CAZPIM010000048.1:17921-19892 GCA_964586385.1 uncultured Anaerolineaceae bacterium | reverse complement strand
GCATGCCATTCCCAGTGATCTTCCTCATAATTTCCTAAAGCTGCACCAATGCCTCCCTGCGCTGCCCCGGTATGGCTTCGAATTGGATAAAGTTTGCTCACAACAGCAGTTTTTGCGTTCTGCGATGCATAGAGGGCTGCCATTAATCCCGCACCCCCACCACCAACAATAATTACATCGTAGGTATGTGTTTTTGACATATTCTCTCCTTGGTTTATGGAATTGGGCGAACCCCACCGATTAAAGCAATCCCACCGATGGCAGTGATAACAATCCAAAAAATAAACAGCCCTACATTTAATATTTTTCGTTTTTCGGGTTGATGGAAAAAGTCGTTCAATACCTGGCGAATTCCATTGGTTCCATGCGCGAAAGCAAACCCGAGTAAAAGTGTATCGTAAATTCTCCAGCCTACCGATGCCCAACGTAGAGCGACATAATCCAGATCAATTTTATGAACACCGACAATAATATCCTGTAATAAAACATGTCCCCAAACTAGAGGGATTAACAAAAAGCCGCTATAACGCATCCATTTCCAGGCAGTCGTTTCATAGTTGGCTTTGGGTTTGGTAACGGTTCTAACTGTAGTTGCACTCATCGTTTTCTCCTATCCACCAAAAAGTCCAAAATTATGATGAAGAATGTTGTAAAGCATGACACCGGTTGCGGGTAACCACAGAATTAGGGTAACAATTACCGTCCAGCGTGTCGATGAGCGCTGCAAAGGCTTACTCCAAAATTTCGGCGCAATCAAATCGACAAATGCAATACGAAGTCCATTGACACCATGGAAAAGTACGCAGAAAATCAGCCCTATCTCTGCAATGCCAAATAAGGTTGAGCGATAAAGATCAATTGCATGTTGATAAAGTTGCGGGAAAAAGAAAACAAACGATGTGTCGAGAATGTGGATGGTAAGGAAAAGCGCAGTTCCAAGACCGGTGATCCGATGAAGCAGGAAACTAAGGTGCCCTTCCTTACCACGATAACCAACATATCCGGTTAAGGTGGTTCTCAAGCTGGACATTATTGACCTCCTAAGTGTTTGGTGACAAGAGTATTGTAGCAACAATATCATAAAAAAAGAAATAATCTGTACGTTGCAGAAATGGGATTGATGAGAAAATTTCGCATTTATTCAATTAACAACGGGTATAATTTGGTCATATTGAGCGATTGTCAGGAGAAGTTAAAGATGAAATGCAACCCAGGAAAATCTGCCTTTCTTAAAGTGGTAATGGCAGCATTTGTATTTTTATTTGCTCTCAATGCTTGCACTGCAAAACCGAAAGTAACGCATGTAATAAAATTTGCAGTTCTACCTGTTCTAGATTCATTACCGATGTACGTGGCACAACAGGAAGGATTGTTTGAAAAATATAATTTGGATGTCGAGCTGGTTCCTGTTGGCTCCGGTCCGGAACGTGATCAATTACTGGCCGCCAATCAAGTGGATGGCGTGATTAATGAAGTTTTAACAACTATTTTGAATAATCGCGAAAAACAAAATATTCAAATCGTGCGCTTTGCCAGAGCAGCAACTGCTGAGAATGCACTTTTCAGCATCCTGGCATCGCAGAAAAGCGGTATTACAGACGTAAATGACTTAAAGGGAGTTGGGATCGGTATTTCTGAGGGAACAGTGATTGCTTATTTAACCGACCGCTTATTGCAAAAAGAAGGATTCCTCCCGGAAGATATCGTTTCCATCGCAGTACCGAAAATTCCGGATCGTCTGGCACTACTCAATAATGGGGAACTCACTGCCGGTACAATGCCGGAACCTGTTTCTTCCCTTCTTGTCCTGCAAGGGGCGAAAGTTGTTTTAGCTGACAGTAAATATCCGGAATTAAGCCATAGTACCATTTCGTTTCGCAGTGAGTACATATCCACTTATCCGGAAGCAGTACGGAATTTTCTGGCAGCCATCGAAGAGGCGGTAACAGCCATTAATGCAGACCCTACCAA
>CAZPIM010000048.1:0-17821 GCA_964586385.1 uncultured Anaerolineaceae bacterium | reverse complement strand
CGTCCTAAGAACGGGTTGATCATCCAGGATTATGGCTTGCTTCCCTGGGCAAATGTGCGAAATAACGTATCGCTGGGTCTTGATATTCGGCAATTCTATGGACCGGATGGAAAGCATGCCCCCCTGGAATCAAACCGGGGTAGTTTGGATGTGCAACCCTGGTTGGATCGACTAGGACTGAACGAGCTGGTTGATAAATTCCCTGCACAACTTTCTGGCGGTCAGAGACAGCGTACTGCGATTGCACGAACGTTGGTATTAAACCCGGATTTGCTCTTGATGGATGAACCATTTTCTTCTTTAGATGCTCCTACGCGTGAATCATTGCAGGATCTTGTGCTGGAATTATGGCGGGAACAAAAATTAACCTTGATAACCGTGACCCATTCCATTGAAGAAGCTGCTATTTTGGGTCAAAAGATTTTGCTTTTGGATCAACCTCCAAATCGATCGGCAAAAATCATTAATAATCCGGATATGAAAGACCCGAAGTTTCGCCAAAGTGATTCCTATCAAAAAATTTGCCAGCAACTGCGCGAAAGCATGCAATTATGACCAAACCGAAGCAAGTAATTTTGGCTTTATTCGTTCTCCTGGCGATCTGGCAATTATTCGCTATGCTTGCCGGTTTGGATATTTTTCCAACACCGGTTGTGGTTGCATCTGCTTTTATTAAGGGACTTGGCAAAGATCTTCCCATCCATTTTTTGGCAAGTTTCTGGAGAGTACTGGCAAGTACTTTTTTGGCTATTGCAATCGCTTCTCCGATTGGTTTGTTTTTAGGTCAATCAAAGACACTGAATCAATTTTTTGCTCCTGTCATTTATCTTTTATATCCAATTCCAAAAGTGGTTTTATTGCCTGTTGTGCTTTTATTTTTGGGTATTGGTGATGTTTCCAAAATTTTCATGATCTTTCTGATTTTATTCTTTCAAATTCTGGTTTTAGTTCGTGACCAGGCAACAACTTTACGCCCGGAATTGATTCAAAGTGTCCGTAGTTTAGGTGCAGGGCGGCGTGCTTTGTTTCGTTATGTCTACCTGCCTGCCAGCATCCCTGCAATTTTGACGGCATTACGGCAATCGGTGGGAACTGCAGTGGCGGTGTTATACGTTGCAGAATTATTTGCCACGCAAAAAGGGCTTGGGTATTATATCTATTTAAATGGGTCGACTTTGTTTGATTACCCAACCATGTATGCCGGTATTGTTGCTATGAGTATTCTTGGATTTGGTTTATATTTCGTGGTTGATTGGTTGGAAAAGAAACTTTGCCCCTGGTTATTTGTTCGTTAGCGATTGATTTAGTTCTGAAATTTCCGCTGCACGTTCCGATTCCAACATGCTTTTCTGTCTTGATTAACATTTTGTGAATGAGTTGATTTGGAAAAAATGAAAACACCAATTTACCTGGACTATAATGCAACTACTCCAATTGATCGTCGGGTTGCGGATGCAATGCTTCCGTATCTTTATGATTTTTTTGGTAATCCATCCAGCAGCCATCGTTTTGGCGTGCAGGCAAAACTTCCCCTGGAACACACTCGGAAACAGGTGGCAGATATGATTGGTGCAAAACCACCTGAAATCATTTTTACTAGCGGTGGAACGGAAGCGAATAACCTGGCTATTCGAGGTTATTGTTACGCTAATCGGGAAAAAGGTAACCATATCATTACATCCGCAATTGAACACCCTGCTGTGCTGGAAGTTTGCGAATCGTTAGTCGGAGAAGGATTTGAACTGACAATTTTGCCAGTCGATTCGAATGGGTTGGTAAATCCGCAAGATCTCAAAAAAGCGATTGGAACCAATACAATTCTGGTTAGTGTAATGCATGCAAATAATGAAGTTGGTACCATCCAACCGATCCAGGAGTTATGCGCTATTTCACATGAAGCTGGTGCAGCCTTTCATTGTGATGCAGCTCAGTCCATAGGAAAAATAAAGGTGGATGTACAGGAACTGGGTGTTGACATGCTCTCCATTGCCGGACATAAATTTTACGCACCTAAAGGGGTTGGGTCATTGTTCATTCGGAATGGAATTGAAATGAAAAAAATCACCTATGGTGCCGGGCACGAACGTAATCTGCGGCCGGGTACAGAAAATATTTTAGAGATAGCAGGTTTAGGTGCAGCTGCAGAAATTGTAAGTCGCGATTTATTGTTCAATCAGCAACATTTATTAGCGATGCGTGTCAGATTGGAATCTGGTCTTTCGGCTGAACTTGGAAAAGAATTATTAAAAGTAAATGGACACCCGCAATTGCGGTTGCCGAACACGCTGAGTGTGTCATTGCTTGGAATCCAGGCGAATGTGTTTTTACAAAAAATTCAAAATGAAATTGCAGCTTCGGCTGGCGCAGCCTGTCATGCGGACCAGGTAAATATCTCCCATGTTTTACAGGCAATGAATGTTCCAAAGGAATGGGCAATGGGCACATTGCGATTTTCAGTTGGCAGAGAGACAACCGAAGATGAAATTGACCTGGCAATCAAGACAATTTGTTTAACGATGAGAGATTCAAAAATTCTTAATTGAGTTCTGTCGTTGCAATATATTTATAAGTCATTTCGTGTGTGTTGGGATAGTTGCTCAAGTATTGCTGTGGAAGTAATTCAGCGATTTTATACATGATTTCATCGGTTACTTCATCTCTTACTTCTTTGGAAAGACCGTTGCCATTTAAATTGAGATGGAATGGTTCACCAACAGCCACATAAAAATCGGTTTTCCGAAAGTGTTTTAAATTATCCCAAAAATTTTCGTAACCATAAAAACTGATCGGCATGATGGGCGCTTTGCTTTTTACAGCCACTGCCACAACTCCCGGTTTGCCTTTTAGCAATTGTCCGTTTTTGCTACGGGTTCCTTCCGGGAAAATTGCCACAATTTTATTATTGTTTAATGCATCGATCATGTTATTGAAAGCTTCCCGGTCAACCATTTCTCTTTCAATCGGGATTACATTCCATTCATTAAACAGGAAGTTGAAAAGCGGATTTTTCCAGCTTTCTCTTTTTGCAACACCAATGACATTCGGGTTGTCCACATGGGGCATCATGATCGGTGCCTCAAGGAAGTTAATATGATTTCCGACCAGAATCAATGGTCCTTCTTTTGGGATCTTAGAAAATTCGTCTGAATGGATATTACATACGATCCCGAATATTTTTCTCAAAAGGAAATTGATCGTTTGAACCCTATTTTTCATAGTAACCGGAATTATAAATTAGAAATGATGTTGATTGCAGATGGAATAATTTCAATATCAATATAATCCCCAGCCACACAAACCGTTTCTCCATCAGCGTGGGAAGGAATTTTTCCACTTATGGCTTTAATAGAAATTCTTTGCGTGCGGTCCATTGTGACGTCCGGATCTTTTTCCTGTTCGCCACTCATAAATTTTAATGCAACCGGCAGGATTCGGCGTTGTTTTACATCTCCAGCCAGACATAAATCAAATGTCCCGTCCATCGGATTACTATTGGGAGCCATCATGAATGATCCTCCCATTCTTCGGCCGTTCATAATCGAAACCATTAGGTAGGGTTGCTTAATGGTTTTTCCGTTAAAAGTCAATTCATAAATTGGGGCATGTGCATATAAGAATATTGTCCGGATCAGTGCTACCAGATAGGAAGCGATGCCATGCAGCCATTTTATTTTTGCCGCTTCAAATCCAACAACTGTGTCAAACCCCAGACCAACGCCATTTCCAAAATAACGCCCCTCCGGGAAATCTCCCCCGGTCACTTTGCCAATATCAATTTTTTTCCTATCATTTTTTATTAATATAGCGATCGCCTGTTCAAAATCATGCGGAATTCCCATACCAAAAGCAAAATCGTTTCCCCGTCCGACAGGTAAAACACCCATGGTTGGCCGGTCATGACCGGAAAGGTCAGCAAGCATCAGCCCATTGATGACTTCGTTCATCGTGCCGTCACCACCTGCGCCTATCACTAAATCTCTTCCTTCTTCGGCTGCTTGTTTCGCAAATTGAAGTGCTGCCCCAATTCGATCGGTTTGAACCAAATCATATTCAAATTGGTGGGATTTTAAAATTGATTCGACCTTGGGCAAGTTGACGAGTGCTTTCCCTTGTGCAGCGATAGGATTATAGATAAGCAATGGTCTTTTTGACATTGGTTTTTTCCCTTATCTTTTTATTCGTATACAACCCGGAATCATTGAATTGGGTGTGGTTAAACGAGTCAAATTCAAACAGGTTGGGTAGAAAAATCATTTCTTTTTAAGATGAAAAGACAATTATACAAGAGTATGCCAAATCCGGGGAGTTTACTTTCCGGGATAAAAAATTCGAATTCATCCTTGACAATGCAAATTAATATCTATATAATTAAATTGATAGATATCAAATTAAATTTACGGAGCGTATTATGAATGAGACAAATCGAATAGAGCAGTTGCTCGAATTTTTTAAAGCATTATCCGATGCAAATCGGCTAAAAATCGTTGGCTTATTGGCTCAAAAAGATTTTTCAGTTGAACAAATGGCAGAAATATTAGGAATTAGTTCTTCAACTGTATCCCATCATCTTGCCCGCCTTAATAAAATTGGTCTGGTCAGTGCGCGTACCGAAAGTTACTATAATGTCTATTCATTAAACGCAGCCCGGTTGGAAAGCCTTTCAAAAGAATTACTATCCGGGAATAATCTTCCTGGCATCACAATGGATGTGGATATGGATGCTTATGATCAAAGTGTGATTAAAAATTACTCAAATCCGGACGGAACGCTTAAACAGATTCCTAATCAACAAAAAAAGTTGTTGGCTATTTTGCATTATGTAACGAAACAAATTGAACCTGGAAGAACATACACAGAGAAAGAAATCAATCAGGAATTGGCCAAATTTCATCCTGATTATGCATTCTTAAGAAGAAGTCTGATTGATTTTAAAATAATGGCCAGAGAGAACGGTGGAGCTTCCTATTGGCTTGTTGAACAAGAAGAGTCTTAAATCTACCCGGAAAAATTGGTCATATTATCTGAAAAACGGCTCTTTGCCATGTGCCAGTAAAGCATTATTGATAAATGTCTGCCAAATGTCGTTTGGTTCCCAAATTTTTCGGAGATTAAGGATTGCGATTTCCGGGTCTATTTGTCTTTGAATGACGGAATAGAGAAAGACAAATGCCGAAACACGCATATTCAATACACAATGAATAAACAATTTTTTGGAATTGTTCTCATCCATGATGGAAAAAAATTGCGTCAGATCAGAAAATTTTGGATTTTCCCAAACCACCGGAATATTTTGATAAGAAATCCCTATGGAATTCAGAATTTCTTTTTCATTTAAGGTTGCAGATGGGGAATCTTCAATAGCGAGGTTTATCACCAGGTCAATATCTTCATATTGAAATGCAGGTAATTGTTCCGCGGACGGCATACCGGCTGTAAATAAATTTTCGTTTATTACCAAAAAATTTGTTATCTGGTTGATTTTATCGTTTGTCATGTCTGAGCAAGGATGGAATCAATTTTGGATAAATCGTCTTTAGTAATTTCCAGTTTTTCCGTTCCTTTTACGACATCCAAAATTTGCTCCGGACGTGAAGCACCAATTAATGCGGATGTCACTTCTGGTCGTCGTAAAGTCCAGTTGATCGCCAATTGTGCCATACTCAACCCAAGCTCCCTGGCAACTTCATTCAATTGTCGTACTTTGGAAATACGTTGATCTGTAAGATCATGTGGCTTGAGGAAGGTGGTTGGTTTACCGGCTCGCGAATCTTCCGGTATGCCATCCAAATATCGATTGGTTAGTATACCCTGTGCGAGTGGTGAAAAAACGATACAGCCAACACCTTCTTCGCACAAAACATCCAATAATCCATCTTCAACCCACCGGTCAAACATGCTGTAATTGGGCTGGTGAATTAAACACGGTGTACCTAATTGACGCAGAATTTTTATCGCAATACGTGCTTCTTTCGGACGATAATTTGAAATACCGGCATATAATGCTTTTCCACTGCGCACAATCTGGTCGAGAGCACCCATACTTTCCTCAATTGGTGTATTTGGATCGGGGCGGTGATGGTAGAAAATATCAACATAGTCTAATCCAAGGCGCTTTAGACTCTGATCCAGGCTGGCGATGAGATATTTCCGTGAACCAAAATTTCCATATGGACCCGGCCACATGTCATATCCGGCTTTGGACGAAATGATTAATTCATCCCGGTGATTGTAAAAATCGGTTTTTAATATCCTTCCAAATGTTTCTTCAGCACTGCCGGGAGGGGGACCATAATTATTTGCCAGATCAAAATGTGTGATACCGGTGTCAAAAGCTGTTCTGACCATGGCACGACAATTTTCGATCGTATCAACACCACCAAAATTATGCCAAAGACCAAGAGAGATGACGGGAAGTTGAATCCCACTAATACCACAACGACGATAAGAAATATTTTCATACCGTTTCGGGTCAGCAATGTAATCTTTTGAAACAGGTTTTACAGCCATGTTTTTACTCCTCGTTGTATTTTTTTAAATCAGACTCTCGAGTATTCTATTTTTGTCGATTTGCCCGGTCAATAAATATCATTTGTGAATTCTTAGCTGTTTTTACACTGTGCGGTTTTAATCGGGAATAGGAGCCATCCGATTTCATCACTCGAGCTTTTACATTGTCAGCTAAATAAACATCCAGTATATTTTTTCGGATGGAACGAACCATTGTTTTTTCCTGAATTGGGAATAAAACTTCTACCCGTTGATTCAAATTTCTTTGCATGAGGTCTGCGCTGCCCATATAAATTTCTTCCTCGCCATTGTTCTGGAAATAAAAAATACGACTGTGTTCCAGAAATCTGCCAAGAATACTGATCACACGGATGTTTTCGCTCAGCCCCTTTATTCCAGGCCGCAAACAACAAATTCCACGAATAATCAAATCGATCTTAACACCGGATTGAGAAGCTTGATAAAGCCGCTTGATGATCATTGGATCAACGATGGCATTTGCTTTAAAAATCAAATAGCCATTTCCATGCTTTTTATGAATTTCAATTTCACGATCAATCATCTGAAGAAAGTTTTGCCGCATATTAATCGGTGCGATCAGGAGTTTACGATAATCCTTTTTTAAAGAATAACCGGTTAAGTAGTTAAATAAATCGCTGGCATCGGCTCCGATTTCTTCATCACACGTCAGTAAACCGAGGTCTTCATATAAATTTGCTGTCACGTGGTGGTAGTTTCCAGTACCTAAATGCATATATCGGCGAATATGCTCTCCTTCTTTTCGAACAACCAGGGCAATTTTGCTGTGTGTTTTTAAGCCAACCAACCCATAGGTGACGTGTACCCCTTCCTGTTCCAGCATTCGCGCCCAACTGATATTGCTTTCTTCATCGAATCTCGCTTTCAATTCCACCAAAACTGCTACTTGTTTTCCAAAATCCCGACGTGCTTCCAACAATGCTTTAACAATAGGGGAATTTTTTCCCACCCGGTAAAGGGTCATTTTGATCGTTAAAACGTTCGGGTCCCGGGCAGCAGCTTTCAGGAAATCAATAATCGGAACAAAAGAATCATATGGGTGATGGAAAAGCACATCTCCACTTCGAATTGTTGCAAATACTTTGTTGTAATCAAGGCCTTCCTGACTACGGAATTTTTCAATCACGTTTTGATGGAAAAGACGATCCTTTAAATAAGGCATTTCCATTTTATAAAGGTCCATCAGACTTTGGAGATTAAGAGGCAAATCCAGCGGATAAATATCGCGTTTGTCCATATTTAGATTCTCAGCCAGCAATTCCTGTAATGCATCCGGCATGTCTTTTTGTACCATCAAGCGAACAACTTTTCCAAATCTGCGATTGCGAACGGATTCTTCCATCACTTCCAACAAATCTGAAGCTTCCAATTCCTGAATTTCAAAGTCTGCATTGCGTGTTACATGAAAAGGATAGGCTTCTCTTATGATCATTCCCGGGAAAAGGCTGGAAAGATTTTCTTTAATTAAGTTGCTTAACCAAATGAAGTAATGATGTCGAGGCAGTGTGCCATCCCGCCGATAATTTCCGGATGATCTTTTTATTGGCACCAATTGCGGTAAAGTGGAAGGGACCTTTACACGGGCAAAATGCTCATCGTGAAATTCATCCTCTATCGATACAGCCAGGTTTAAGCTAAGGTTGGAAATATGGGGAAAGGGATGTCCTGGATCAAAAGCCAAAGGTGTGAGAGTCGGGAAAACGACTTCATGATAATAACCGTTTACGAATTCTTTTTGGCGTTCGGTTAATTCTCCAAAAGAAAGGATATGAATTCCAGCCTTTTCCAATAAAGGAATGAGTGTGTTATGCCAATAATTGCGTGCATCCAGCATGAGTTTCCCGGCGATTTTTCGAATTTCGATCAATTGTTGATTCGGTGTAAATCCGTCAATACTACCGGAGATGACTCCGGCATCTCTTTGCATAATTAATCCACCAACCCGAACCATGAAAAATTCATCCAGGTTGGAACCTAAAATAGAAATAAATTTCACGCGTTCCAATAAAGGGTTGAGTTCATCCTGCGCTTCTTCAAAAACACGGCGCTGAAATTCAAGCATACTCAATTCCCGATTGATATAAAATTTTGGATTATCAAGATCCTCAATCACAATATTTGGATCTTCGATTTTCGTTATTTGTTGTTCTTCAGGCATATTGCCCCTCTTTCCACCACGTTTGTATACAACAATTCTATCGACATTTGTAAAAATTATGCTTTTCAAAACAGTTGTGATACAGGAAACTCAAAATATCTATTTTTTCAATCGCGAAACACTTCCAGTTACCATAAGAACAATACCTAAAATAAGCACACCAATGATAATCATACCGATATTTCGATTGCCCAAAATCTTAACACTTTCAGTTCGCAGAATATTCACTGGTGTTTCAGTTGCGGAAAGTGTTTGGGTTGGCAATTGTCTGGTTGCAGTTGCCCTTTTGGTGGCAGTTTTTGTTGGAATAATTGTTACAGTGTTGGTAGGAGTAGTACTGAGGTCTGCCTCCAATTGTGTTGAGACTTGGGTATCTGCGACAGGAGTATGCGTAGCACTGCTGGCAAAGACAACCAGTTCCTGACCAATATAGATGATTGGATCTTTGCTGGAAAGATTATTCAAACGAATCAATTCTTCAATTTTTGTATTATAGGCAATCGCGATACTCCAGAGTGCCTGACCACTTTGTACCTTATGAATCACGGATCCATCTTTATCCGGCATAATTGTCTCTACCGGAATAATAATTTGCGATAAAGATGGGACTACAGGTGTGCCTACAGCACCTGGAAGGGGTGTATTTTGGACAACAGAACCACCACTGGAATAAGCTGCATGAACGATATACCATGTCCGGCCATTATAAGTAGTTACTCCAGCGCCGATATCCTTATAGTTAGCACCTACGACCGGAATCATATGAGCTTCATCTGCCCAAACCTCACGGATCCGCTCTAAAGTCATGGGTCCAATGGCAAAATTCTCGGTTGCCCATGCGATTGCTCCACCACCGTAACCGGCAGCCATAACACGACCACTAACATTTCCAATGTGCGCATGAATATCATTAAATGCCATGATATCGGATGTCTCCTGGGCGGTTGCCATCAGGATGTTATTAATATTTAATGCAGGAAGTCCATATGCGGTTCGCATGCCATTAATCAGGCTGATCAGATCAGAAGGTGTTAATTCATACAATGGCGCCGCCTGAACCGAATTTTCCAATGGTGAAATCCATGCAGTCAGGAGTAATAGCAGTAAAAGAATTTGTAAAGTTTTATTCTTCATAATTTTGTATTATACCGAATCTCATTAAAAAACAATTCAGCAATAATTTAGATAATTTTTACTGCATGGAATTTTTAGCGGGAATACAATCAATATTGTTATATTTCTTCTTAACTTGCCCAATTTGTTTAAATTGTGCATAATAATGAAAGTTAAAGCATTTCTCAGGGTAGGTGGCTATGTCCTCAAATACATTATACGACGCGATTGCACTTGTTCGTGCAGGGAAAAATGAAGACGCACGACAATTAATATTCGACATCATTCGTAATGATTCTCAAAATGAAATGGCATGGATGTGGCTTGCAGAAACACTAACTTCGGATGTCGACCGGATGAAAGTTTTAAAAGCATGCGCAAATATCAATCCGGAAAGCAAAATCGCCAGAATGGCTATCACGAAACTACAGGAAAAGTTTAACGAAAAAGAAGCAACCTTACCTTCCGAATCACCATTTTGGGAAGGAGCTACTTTTGATCCCAACATCGCGGATAGAACCGGCCATACAGGAGCAATCATTGGGTTTGATGGATCGTTTATACTTTCTGATGTTTCAGATTTCGATGATGTGATTGACCTTCGCTTAACCAGTTCAGAGGTTTTGGAATCAAAAAAGGCGGCTTTGATTAATGAGGAAAAAAGCCTACCCGCGAAATCTGCTGAACCCTTTTTACCAACTACGGACGATGAACCCACAACACAATATTCTCGTTATGCCGGAAGGGATGTTCCGACTTCACCGGTGAAACGATTGTATCCGGAAAAAGAGGAATTGGAATTTGAACCGGATCTGTCTGACTACTTGCATGAAGAGCATGTTGAAAACAATTATGATAAAACCGTTGTCCCAATAAATCGCGTTCCTCTTTACAATCAAAAAACTGCTGGCGATGAAAACCTGAACGATTTGAGCATTGAAGAACTTGGTTTCAGCGATGATGAATCACTTGTTCAGAATGATGCCACAATCCAGACCGATAAAGTACAACGGCCATATGCAGATCTGTTTGAAGAAGATTTGGTTGAGGATCATGTAATACAAAATGAGGTTGAAGAAAATACCAAAAACAGAAAGAAAAAAGAACGCAATAAATTGGTGGTCTTACTTCTGGGATTATTCGTAATCATTGCAGTTTTATGTGGTGTTCTAATTGTTGTTTTAGGTGGTTTTACATTCGGAAGTACACAAACCACATCATTGCCAACACAATTGGTAATACCTACTGAGACAACCCTCCCCACACCAACCTGGACCTTAATCCCTACTGTAACCGGGACACCGGAGCCGACATTTACTCCCACGATGTTACCAACTGCGACTGCAATCGTAGAAATTAGTGATAAAGCAATTTCTGCCGCCAATGCCAATGCAGTCCTCTTAAAAATTGACCAACCCATATCCGGCGAATTCTTTAGTAATCTGTCAGGAAACCGCATCGCAATACCAGATGAAAGAACAATACAAATCTGGAATGTATTAACCGGCGAAAGGGAATTTGTTTTAAGCGGTCATAATGACCTGGTAACCGATATTGTCTTTTCAGAAGATGGAAAGTATCTGGTAAGTGGAGCCAGAGATTTCTCAGTGATTTTGTGGGATTTGAGTTCTGGTCAGGTAATAAAAACTTTTGGGATGGATGGAAGTACAATCAATCGGATTTATGGAGACCGGACCAAGAATTATCCCAGAGATGTCTCTGTAGATTTCTCGCCGGATGGAACTACAATTGCCGCCGGAGCTTTTGGAGTGGTCAATATATTGGATATTTCCAGTGGGCTCACCAGAGGAACTTTCTCATTGTCGGATGAAGCATTATCGGCTGCAGCTCAGGATCCGACCAACATAGTTGGTTTTAAAGTAAAGTTTAATGAAAATGGTTGGGTGCTTGCCGCAGCAATGAGTAAAAACCTGGTTGGGCTGGACACATTGGATGCAGCCTTGCTCTATCAATATGAATTAGGGGCGAAAGGCCAGGTTAGTTTCCCGATTGATCGTAATCAAATTTTGGAAGCGGATACAGGCGGTATCACCATTCGGAATTTGGAAGATGGTGTGGTAATAAACGGATTTGGTGGCAGAAAAGTAAAACCAAATCAAGCCCCTCCCGCATTTGTACTCTCGGAAACCGGAAAAGTCCTGGGGATTGAAACAGATGCTGCCGAAAACGAGTTTGAATTAGCCGTATGGAATGTTGCAGACGATGCCAGTTTAATGAATTTTAAAGGAATTTGTGTTGATGGCCAATGTGAAATACCTGTTTTCGGGTTATTCCCGGATGATGAAAGAATCATCGTTACCCGACAGGGAAATGATAGTTCGCTTGAGGTCATTTATGTCAATTTGATTTCCCATGAAATTATTTTACGAATTACAGGAATGACCAATGGTGTGAAAGCTTTAGCTGCGTCTCCAAAAGGTGATTTGGCTGCAGGGTTGGATGATGCTGGAATTTTACGCATTTGGAATATGGTTTCCGGTGATGTGATAACTTCGTTTGAAACACCTACTTTGGACTTTGTAGAATTTTCTCGCGACGGTCAGTTTATCTACGCCTGGGACGAAAACGCAATTTATGCCTGGGGGTTGCCATAGACTTTTACCGGTTGTGGTGAAAAAAAGTGATTTTTGGTATGATAATAACCGGGAATAATTTCCCGGTTATTTCATTTCAGGAGAAAAAATGAAATTAGTAAATCAATCCGATACGAAAGAATTTTTACAATATCTGGAAATTTGGTTGGATCAACTCCCAACTGTAAAGGTTTCTGAAATCTCACCATCACCATCAGAAATTGCTCTCATTTCTGTTGACATGATTAAAGGATTCTGTAATTTTGGTCCTTTGGCCAGTCCGCGCGTTCATGGAATCATTGAACCGGTGGTTGCATTAATGAAAACGCTGTGGGAATCGGGTGTTGATCAAATAGTATTAAGCCAGGACACACACGAGCCGGAAGCAATTGAATTTGGTGCCTGGCCACCTCATTGTATACGTGGAACGGCAGAAGCGGAAACAATTTCTGAAATACGTGATTTGCCTTTTTTTGACCAGATATTGGTTTTGGAAAAGAACTCCATTGCTACCGGATTAAATGCGGAGCTTTTGCAATTTATTCGGGAACATCCTGGCATAAAAACCTATGTCGTCGTTGGCGATTGCACCGATTTATGTACTTATCAATTAGCGATGTTTCTTCGCCTGAATGCAAATGAACATCAGGTTTTTAGAAAGGTGATCGTGCCAGCCAATTGTGTCGAGACCTATGATTTTCCGGTGAAAGCTGCACTTCAGGCAGGGGCAATGCCCCATCCCGGTGATTTTTATCATTCCGTATTTTTAAACCACCTGGCGCTTAATGGCGTTGAGGTTGTAGCGAAGATCATCTCGGATTAATTCCAAATCAGTCTGAAAACAACCTCAGAAAAGTAAAAAATAAAATAAAAGAGCCAAACTCAAATTTGGCTCTTTTTCATCGAGTTTTATCTGTGAAAATTAATTCCTACAAGTTAGGGTTTTTCCAATAGGCGATTTCTTCGACCGATATGGTGAAATTATCCGTTTCTCTGGCGCCGATAAAAATACCAAATGAACCTTCCGTAAACGTACTGTCTTTGAGTTCTTTGAGTAAGACTCCATTTGCATAAAGAACGATACGATCCCCGATGGCGAGGACACCGATGGTATTTGATTTATTGCTTCCGGCTTGAATAGCGCTTGCATTGGTCCAATTTATATGCGTGGTCATTTGACCTTTGGAACCAATGGTAGCATCCCATTCACGAAAACTATAAGATCCGTCACAAGATACACCAAACAAATAGCCGCGATTGGCTTCAGCAGCATTCGGAACTCTGAAAAGAAATCCGTATCGATCCGAACCTGTGCAAGTCCCGGTCGAAACAGTCATTTCCAGGTACATGCTAGATAATTTTTCGGTTGATACTAAGCGCCAGCCATCGGTTGTGGTTAATCCGGTCAGTTTCAGTTTTCCATCAGCAAAATTAATGGCTGTATATGTATCCGGACCAGTTGGCCAATTATCGCCATTATTCAGGTTGTCTGTCCATGAGGCGGTGCCTAATTTTGTGCGCGGATTATCCGGAGGTGGGGTGAATCCAGGACCCACAGTTACCATTGCTGTCGCTGTAGGTGGAACCGGTGTTGCAGATGGTTCCAAAGTGGCAGTCGCTGGAATTTGCGTTGGTTGTTCAGGTTCCGGCACGGCGGTATCCGCAACCGGTTCGACGGTTACTTCCGGGGTTGCTGTTGGCAGTGGTGGCAACTCGCCAGTTGGAACTGCACCGGTTGGTGAGGGCATCTCTGTCAGGATCTTGGCGACGCGTGTTGCCATTTCAGAGTCACTGACGGGCGGCGGGGTAGCCGTCGTTAACGGCAAAGTACATGCACTGAGTAGTCCAATAAATACGATCAGAATAATGATTCGAAAAAGAATTGTTGGGCGCATAGGGTTTTTCTCCTTAAATATTTCTAACACATTGTTCCAGTTCATTTATACAATCATAAGGACGTAATTTTGAGGTCCGATGTTCCCGGGTTTCATTTCGCCTTGTAACCGATCATGCGTAAAAATCCTTTTCTCCAGGCGATTTCTTCATCATCTTCGATTCCGGAGGGTGAAAACCCGTCGATAACTCCGAGAATGCCACGCCCTTGATCAGATTCCACGACGACTACTTCTGTAGGATTGGCAGTGGCACAGAAAAAACTGACAATTTCCGGGACACGTTGCAGAGCAGGTAAAACATTGATCGGATAATAACCATTCGCCAGGAAAAGAATAAAACTGTGACCGGCTGCGATCTTAAAGGCATTTTCTTTAGCGAGTTCAATCATTTCCTCATCCGTGCCACTCCATCGTACCAGGCATTTTCCGGATGCTTCACAGAATGCAAGCCCAAACTTAATCCCCGGCACGGTCGTCACCAAAACTTCATGAATGTCTTCCACGGTCTTAATAAAATGGGATTGTCCAAGAATGAAATTGATCTCATCCGGTTTTTCGATTTTTACAGACAATAACTCCATTTTTCCTCCTTTAAAACCACCATTTTTCCATTCTTAAAATGGTTACAATCATTATGCCATAATTTGGGAAATCCCTGCAAATATTTTGACACAGCCATTAATTTTTGACCGGGTTAATTCGATTGAGATAAGGTAAAATTGGTGAGTAATAAGAAAGGAATTCGCTCGATTGTTCGAACTTTTATTTCTGGGAACATCTGCTTCTGCACCTTCGGTAAAACGCAATTTACCTTCATTAATGGTAAAACAAAATGAACATCGTTTCTTAATTGATTGCGGTGAAGGAACACAACGCCAAATTCTTCAAGCCGGGATTGGTTTTAAACGGCTT
Organism: uncultured Anaerolineaceae bacterium; assembly: GCA_964586385.1. Classification (GTDB taxonomy): domain Bacteria; phylum Chloroflexota; class Anaerolineae; order Anaerolineales; family Anaerolineaceae; genus UBA6170. The sequence continues at coordinate 2,603 of CAZPIM010000048.1, read as the reverse complement.
AATAGGATTTTGATCACACATGGTCATCTCGATCATATTCTTGGGCTGGCTGGTTTGCTTTCAACCATACTTCGCTGGGAAACAATGGATGAAATGGTCATTTACGGCGGGAAAGCAGCACTCAACAGGGTGCATGATTTGATTTATGGAGTCGTTTTGCGGGGTGATCGTCCCCCGATGGATTTAGCGCTTGTACCGGTTGAAGAAGGTGTTTTTATCGAAGAAAATGATTTTTCAGTCACCGCCATTCCGGTTCATCATCGTGGTCCGGACAATTATGGCTACCTGTTTCAGGAAAAAGGGCGACGTCCTTTCCTGCCGGAAAAGGCTGAAGAACTTGCGTTACCCCCCGGCCCCTGGCGCAGAGATTTGGTGAATGGAAATTCAGTGAATTTACCGGATGGTCGAACTATCCACCCGGATCAGGTATTAGGGGAATTTAAAGCTGGAACGCGGCTGGTTGTGTTAGGTGATGTTGGCAACGCAGATAACTTAATTACCTATTGTGACCAGGCAGATGCGCTTGTTGTCGAAGCTACTTACCTTGAAAGTGAAGTAGAAATGGCTGCCCAATTTGGTCATCTTACAGCCAGGCAGGCAGCTGAACTGGCAAAAAAATCCGGTGTTCAACAATTGATTCTCACGCATTTGTCACGACGATATCGTGAACGCGATATTCAACAGGAAGCACAGGAAGTTTTCGAAAACACCATCATCGCCAGAGATTTTGATACGTTTCAAATCAAAAAAGAAGAATGACCTTTGCATGGATTCAGTACAAGTCGAGAAATTGATTTGTCTGAAAAAGCAAAATTTCTGACTTATGGGTTGATATCAGCGACTGAATTTAAGACATACGTCGGCAAATAAGGATAATGGTCAATGTCTTCCCGTTGTGTGATCCCGGACAGGACCAGAATCGTTTCCATCCCGCTTTGAACGCCGGCAATGATATCCGTATCCATCCGGTCGCCAACCATGATCGTATTTTCTGAATGGACTCCCAGGTATTTGATGGCTGATCGCATCATTAATGGATTTGGTTTCCCCACAAAAAAGGCATTTTTACCGGTGGCTTTTTCGATTAATGCTGCCAAAGCACCAGCGCCCGGGACGATGCCCTTCTCTGAGGGTCCACTCGCATCCGGGTTCGTGGCAATAAATCTCGCACCACCCGCAACCAAACGAATGGCTTTGGTGAATAATTCCTGATTCAATGTCTCAGTTTCGCCTAAAATGACGTAGTCAGGGTTGTGTTCGGTGATGATGTATCCCAAATCGTGCAAGGCAGTGGTCAGCCCGCTCTCCCCAATTACAAATGCTTTTCCTTCCGGCCGTTGGCTGTGCACAAAACGCGCGGTTGCCATGGCGGAAGTAAATATGGATTCGTGGTGAATATCCAGACCGATCATATTGAAATTGTAAGATAAATCCCGGGCAGTGAAACGGGAGTTATTGGTTAATATGAGAAATTTGGCATTCGCTTTTCGCAATCGATCGATAAATTCATTGGCTCCGGGGATAATCGTTTTTCCTCTTACAAGCACACCATCCATATCGATCAGATAATTCTTGGGTTCATTCATTGATCACCATCTTTTATATTGAAAAGGATAATTAATATTTTGATTGGTTATTCTTCCATTATATATGAATCAGTTCTTCAGTAACTGCCTTTGGTTTCGTATATTTCTTGCGACAGATTATTTGATGTTCATGACAAGCAATAATCCAGATAAAATTTATCTGAATTCACTTGCAAATTGGATTGACATTGCCAAAACGCTGTGATAACATTTATTCTTGTAAATGGTTAAGCCCCATTTGCGGCACTCTTATCCAGAGAGGCGGAGGGACCGGCCCTACGAAGCCTCGGCAACCCAAAAAACAGCGATGTTTTTTAAAGGTGCCAAATCCGGCAGTAAGTTCTGGAAGATGAGAGGGCAGTTAAATCTGGATTTTTCCTGATTGCCCCTCGCCGACCGAAGGGGCAATTTTTTTATGGAGGTTAGTTTTATGAATACAACTTTTATGAATTCCCCAAAGTACCTGTTCACTTCTGAATCAGTTACCGAAGGGCACCCTGATAAACTATGTGATCAGGTTAGCGATGCTGTGTTGGATGCCTGTCTTTCGCAGGATCCGCGTTCGCGTGTGGCATGTGAAACAGCCACAAAAACCGGGTTTGTGATGATATTGGGTGAGATCACCACGACCGGCTTTGTTGATATGGACCAGTTGGTCCGAAAAGTTGTCAAAGATATCGGTTATGACAGCAGCGAAAAAGGTTTTGATGGCAATACCTGTGCAGTACAGGTTGCAATTGCGCAACAATCCGGTGATATTGCCATGGGAGTGGATAAAGCACTGGAAGCAAAGAGTGGTGAAGTTACTCAGGAAGAAGTTGAGCAAATTGGTGCCGGTGATCAAGGCATGATGTTTGGTTATGCCTGTAATGAAACCGATGTGCTCATGCCGATGCCGATTTACTTATCCCATAAACTGTGCCGTCGTTTAGCCGAAGTTCGCAAGAACGGAACTTTACCCTGGTTACGCCCGGATGGAAAAAGCCAGGTGACGGTTGAATATCAATTTGGAAAAGT
>CAZPIM010000047.1:4251-20144 GCA_964586385.1 uncultured Anaerolineaceae bacterium | reverse complement strand
TTGTTTGATTTCCAACTCACCTGTTGACTTTCAATTTTAGACCCTTTATAATCAAGGCAATTTAATATTGATTGCTCGGGACAAAGTGTTATCCCTGATCCAACAGAGAAAAAGGTTAATAAGCTGAGAGCCTTGATGGAAATCATTTATGATACTGTCACCCGAGATCATTGTCGAAGAAATCCGTAAGGAGAATAGACCGACACAGGAATGCCTGTTATAGCAAATTAAGAGCGTCATAGTATTATGGCGAATCGAGGTGGTACCGCGAAATACACGTTTTCGTCCTCCGGGATGGATGCGTGTTTTTTTTAGTTTATTACAGATAAATCGAAAATCTGATTTTACTTTTTGGAGGATAAGATGAATGAATTGCCGAAAGCCTACGAATTTAAGGATGTGGAACAAAGGTTGTATGATTGGTGGGAAAAATCTGGATATTTTTCTCCGACCAATGATCCCGCATCGCCAGATTTCGATCCAACTAAAAAGCCATTCGTCATTTCAATCCCTCCCCCAAATGTGACCGGTGGTCTTCATCTTGGTCATGCCATGTTTGTTGCTATGGAAGATTTAATGATTCGATACCATCGCATGAAAGGTGATCCAACGCTTTGGGTGCCAGGAACAGATCATGCAGGCATCGCGACGCAGCTGCAAGTTGAAAAGATGTTAGCAGATCAAGGAAGATCACGGGAAGAATTAGGTAGAGAAGCATTCGAACAAGAAGTCTGGGATTGGAAAGAAGAATATGGCGGACAAATCACCCGCCAAATTCGCAGATTAGGTGCTTCCTGTGATTGGACTAGAGAAAGATTCACATTGGATGGTGGACTATCGGATGCTGTTCGGGAAGCTTTTGTGCGTTTATACGAAAAAGGATTAATCTATCGCGGACCAAGAATGACAAACTGGTCACCCGGTCTAAAAACCGCTGTGTCAGATTTGGAAGTAGAGTATGTTGATGAATCCGGTTTCCTTTATTTCTTTAAATATCGGCTCGCTGAAAACCCGGAGGAATTTATCCCTGTCGCCACCACAAGACCAGAGACAATATTAGGTGATACAGCCGTAGCCGTGCATCCTGAAGACCCTCGCTATCAACGATTCATCGGCAAAAAAGTACTGGTACCGATGCTTGATCGCGAAATACCAGTAATTGCCGATGAATATGTCGATCGTGAATTTGGTACAGGTTCATTAAAAATTACGCCCGCGCATGACCCGAATGATTATGAAATCGGACTCAGGCATAACCTGGAATTTATAAATATCATGGATAAAAATGCTGCCATCAATGAAAATGGCGGACCATATAAAGGATTGGATCGATTTGTTTGCCGGAAGAAAATCTGGGCAGACATGAAAGAAGCTGGCTTGGTGATCAAGGAACAGCCATATATCCATTCGATACCACGGTCACAACGCGGGGGAGAAATTATCGAACCCATGATTACGACACAATGGTATGTCCGAATGGAATCTCTAGCTAAAGCAGGGCTGGAAGCAGTTCGGGATGGAAGAATCACCATTATCCCGGAAAGATTCTCAAAAGTATATTTTAATTGGCTCGAAAATATTCAGGACTGGTGCATTAGCAGGCAATTATGGTGGGGACATCGCATACCTGTCTGGTACTGTGATCAGTGTGGAAAACAAACCGTATCCAGAGTTGATCCTTCGGAATGCAGTCATTGTGGCAATAAAACTATTCATCAGGAAACTGACGTCCTGGATACATGGTTCTCTTCAGGACTTTGGCCATTTTCAACGCTTGGTTGGCCAAAAGAAACACCCGATTATAAATATTTTTACCCAACCGCTGTCATGGAAACAGGTTATGATATTCTGTTTTTCTGGGTGGCTAGAATGATTATGTTTGGACTGGAATTTACAGGACAGGTCCCATTTGACACGGTTTATCTGCATGGACTCATACGCGATGATAAAGGTGCCAAAATGAGTAAGACAAAAGGAAATGTGATTGATCCATTAATTGTCATGGATGAAATGGGCACAGATGCCTTAAGATTCACATTGCTGGTTGGTTCCACGCCTGGAAACGATACGAGCCTTTCAATCAAAAAAGTGGAAGCAAACCGTAATTTCGCCAATAAAATCTGGAATGCCGGGCGATTTATTGTCGGGATATTAGAGAAAGCACCTGATAATGCGACCAAACCACCACAGTGGACTTTGGCTGATTCCTGGATATGGGCTAGATGCCAGGAATTGATTCGAGATGTGGATCGGTTATTCCTCAACCACCAATACGGTGAAGCTGGACGACAAATTTATGACTTTTTCTGGGGAGAGTTTGCGGATTGGTACCTGGAAATAGCAAAATTACAAATCAATGAGGGTGGCGATCGGGCATTTTACACTGCGAGAACATTAACACGCATCATCGATATCTCATTACGCTTACTCCACCCATTTACCCCATTTATTACAGAAGAAATCTGGGGTCATTTAAAAACTGCCTGTCTGGAAAAATCTTCTTCATTTTCACCTCCTGAAGGTTGGGCAGATGCCTTGATGATCGCCAAATGGCCAACAGCACAAAACACTGAGGGGTGGGAAGATGAAAAAGTAAAAACTTTTACCCTCATTCAAGAAATTGTTCGTGGCATTCGCAATGTGAGAACGGAGAAAAAATTAATACCATCAAAAAAAATTGCAGCAACAATCGCGGCAGGTAATCAACATCAAACGCTCATGGATCAAAAAACGACCATTGCTTTCCTTTCTGGATTGGATTTAAATCGATTTGAAATTCATGATTACTTACCAGAAAAGCCGGTAGATTCGACCCCAATTGTCATCTCAGGTGTTGAAATCTATCTTTCGTTATCAGAACTGGTTGATAACGAGTCAGAAATTGCCCGATTGACAAAAGAACTTCAGGAAATCAATATCCAAATTGGTCGATTGGAACAGTTGTTGGGATCATCTTTCGCTGAAAAAGCCCCACCTCAAGTAGTTACCAAAGAGAAAGAAAAACTTTCCAATTATAAGAATTCAGCAGAAAAACTGACTGGTCAAATCAATTTATTACAATAGTAAAATAAATGCGAACAAACCTTTCACTAGCAAAAAAGAGAGGTTTGTTCTATTTTTGATTATCATTTTGAATTAACATACGAATAGCTTCGATCGCCACGCGGATCATTGCATCCGGATCATGCTTTTGATTTAAAGTATCCATATCACTTCCGATAACAAGTGTCACACCGCCAGCACGTTTTCGATAGATTCCGGAAAGTATGAAAACAGCTGCTGCTTCCATCTCAGAACAAATCGCTCCACCCGCAACCCATGCATTCCAGCGATCATGCAGATAACCCGCCATTGGCATTCGGTCCGGTTCCACTTCACTGTAAAACGAATCTTTCGTATGTGAAACACCGACAAACCATCGGAATCCAAGTTTTTTTGCGGCTTTAACGAGCGCATTTGTTACTTCTAAATCCGCCACTGCTGGATACTCAATCGGCAAATATTGTCTGGTCGTTCCTTCATCGCGAATGGCTGCTGAGATAATCGCAATATCACCTAATTTCATCTCGGGTTGCATCGCACCCGAAGTACCTACGCGAATAAATGTATCCGCACCAACTTTTATCAATTCTTCCAAAGCAATCGCTGTCGATGGACAACCCATTCCTGTCGATACAACGGATACTTTTTCACCTTCCAATTTTCCGGTGTAAATTTTATGTTCGCGATTGAATGACACAAATTTCGATTCATCCAGATATGCCGCAATCGACTCACATCGACCCGGGTCACCAGGTAAAAGCACATACCGACCTACATCACCGGATTTTACTTTTATATGATATTGCACTTCATCATTTTTTCCCATAATTCTTTCCTTTGTGAAATAATATTAAGTGATGATGAATAATTGTCTTCCAAATAAAGATTTTTGAAATGATATTGATTATATTAAAAACTGGTGAAAAAGTCTAAAAATATACAATGGAGGAATAAATGTTAAAGGTTGGATATATTGGTTTGGGAATAATGGGGAAATCAATTGCAATAAATATTCTAAAAGCCGGGTTCGAATTGACTGTTCATAACCGAAGTCGCGAAAAAGTTCAAGATCTGGTAAATTTAGGCGCAAAAGAGGCATTCAGCCCAACTGAAGTTGCAAAAAATGTGGATATCGTTTTCACTAATTTACCCGATTCTCCAGATGTTGAAGAAGTTGCACTCGGAAAAAATGGGGTTTTCGAATGTGGAAATGAAGGATTAATTTTCATTGATAATTCAACGATTAAACCCGCTACAACCAGGTTTATTGCATCAAAACTGTCAGAAAAAGGGATTTTTAGTCTGGATGCACCAGTTTCAGGTGGAGATATAGGTGCTAAAAATGGAACATTAGCCATCATGGTAGGTGGCCCGCATGAGGCATTCCAAAAAGCATATCCCGTGTTTGAAGCAATGGGAAAAACGATTATCCATGTCGGTGATCATGGTGCAGGACAAATAGCCAAAGCTTGCAATCAAATCATGGTCGCAAGTCAAATGGTAGCAATGGGCGAATTACTGATCTTTGCCCAAAAAGCCGGAGCTGATCCAAAAAAAGTTATAGAAGCGATCCGTGGTGGGGCAGCACAATGCTGGACGTTGGATGTAAAACCGCAACGATTGTTCGCAGGAAATCGTCAGCCTGGATTTAAAGCTTATATGCAAGCGAAAGACTTGAATATCATTATGGAAACTGCCAGGGAATATGGTATTCCTCTACCCTCAGCAGCATTGGATGCCCAACTATTTAATGCAATGATGCAGAATGATATGGGAGAATTAGATAATTCTGCCATTATAGGAATCTATGAAAAATTAGCCAATATTGAATTAAAAATAGATTGATCGGGTTTTATTATTGAATTTTATATAGTCTGTAAATTCCATCGTAATCTTTTATAATCTGCATTGTGGAAAGAAATGATTCCAATTCCAGTAACTCTTCGACCGGATGATGTGGATCCGGGTTAACTTTTAAGAAATCGATTCCTTGTTGATAAACAAATATATGGGTGTAACCTGCATTCATCCACGATTCTTGAATGGATTGAAAACCGGTACTTTTGCTATACGCAGTTTTCCAGTGATCAAGAATTTCATCCGGATCACATTTCGGTACACATTCGTAACCTCTCGGTTCAAAAATTGAGATGATTTTGCTTTCCGGAGGAAGGATAGACATTTCTTTCATTGCCAGCGCAAACCAGCCTAAATTATTTTCTAGATATGTTTGACGATTTTCAAATGCAAAGAGATATGATAATGTACCTTTTTTAACCAAATCTTTTGAAATCTGGATGAAATTAATTAATAGCACGAGTATGATAGCAACTTGACTCAAAGATACCATCCACTTTTTGTTTCCCATGTTTTTTTCCAGATTGTCGTATCCATAGGCAGCCAGGGTAGAAAACACCGGAAATAAGGCATAATAAAACCTGGTCTGGATTAAATAGCCTGATATTTGGTTGCCGATTGCCCAGATACTTATTCCTGTCAGTGCAAATATTCCCCAAAACTTTATTTCAACTTTTTCAACCGGATTGATTTTCTCCCACCCCAACAGCACTAAAATAGATAATGCAAGAAATAAAGGACCAATCGACACGGAATAGCCATTCGTTCCATCAATGCCTTGAATTGTTGCACGAATTGGTAAAAGAAACAAATCCAGAAGATTACCATATGGCAAGGCACCCTGGTAAACGGCTATACGGGTGGCATCCATTGATCCACTCGCGAAGAAAAACGGATAGACTGGATTGCCTGTTAAAACCAGATTCTTGATTAACCAGGGAAAAGCAAATATTGCTGCTCCAAGAAAATATTGCCAGACATGCTTAAAATAACGAATTTTGCTGACCCAAATGTAAATCGAAAGGACTAAAAATCCACAAAGAAATAGAACACCTGCTGGATATTTCGTACTAAACGCCAGACCAGCAAATAACCCACACAAGAAAATTGTTGAACCCGATTTTTCCCTGAGAAATTGATTAAGACAAACAGCCATTCCCATTCCAAACATACATGCAGCCCAATCAACATAACCCCAGGATAAGGATACAACGACTGTATAACCGCTAAATAGGCTAGCGACTCCGATCAGAGCACTTTTAGGGTTTACTCTTTCTTTTATAAAACCAAATAATCCAAGCGCCGTAAGTAGACCGAATGACCAATTCAAGACTAAAGGTGCTGTTTCCCCTGCGACAGACATGACATCCAAATACAGCATTTCTGTTGTTTGGGGCATTCCAGACATAACCAGCCAGGGAATGTCAGAAATCTTTTCTTGTTGTAAGTAAATTCTCGGTAATGTCAAATGATAGATCAGGGCATCATATTTGACTGGTGGGGCGAAAGATTGGAGTAATTGGATGATAAAAATTACCGACAGGTAAAATATGATTATTTTTTCAAAAACCGATTGATCTGTGAATGCTGATTTAATCGAATCAAAAACGAATTTTAACCACTGAAAGATGGATTTGGAAAAAATCAAAATTCCAATCACCAGTTTTATCGTAATGATTGTAGTGTTGATTTTCCAAAATAATCCCAGAAAAAGTGTCATTAACGAAAGAATTCCGAATCCGATAAAGACTTGAATAATGCTCACTGTTAAATCTGGTAATTTAATCGTAAGATAAAATTTTCTTCCTATTCCGCCCGCCAGAGAGACGAATGTAAATACAACTAAAATGGTCCACAAATGCATGAAAACACTTTGTTGCACCGTGAAATGCGTAACGATGTAACCAAGAATAATAAATAAAAGCCAGACAATCCCAATGATTGATGTTAAGTAAGGAATTTGCCTTCTATTCAAAATAAATTCCTTTCAGAAAAAGAACGGAATTGCAGAGAAGTAAACAAATTATGACGATTGTTTTATTATATTATTTTTTAACCAGGAAATTAGATCTTCCGAAATTTGATCAATCGATTTTCCAATCACTTTGGAAATTTGAGTAAAAGGTTCCAGGTTTTCAGGTTGAATTCCAAAAATAATAACTGAAGCACCTGTTTCTGATTGTATGTATTTTCCGAAAATGGATAAGGGCAATCCATGTGCAAAAACTGTTACCCCATCAATTTCATCAAGTGAGATAATTTCAATATATCCAGGGTTATGTTTTAAATCAGCAGCATCTATTAACCAAATCCAATCTGGTTTAAATCTCCGGACTGGAGCTGAAAAATTTTCCGGTGCAATAGATCCTTCTACGATTAACAAGTTTTCCGAAAAAGATAGTACCTTTTTTATTTTTCGTATGATTAAAACACCAGCACCATCATCACCATTTAATTCATTTCCAATGCCAACAATTGCGATCTTTGGGACGAAATTATTAGTTGCAAGGTGGTTCGTTAATGCCTGGTTGAGCAACGTTAGATAAGAGGAATTCAATATCTTCTTCCCTGCCATAATTCACTTCAAATGCGGCCTTACTGGTTGATGCGAGTTCCCATTGCTCATTCGACATGCTTAAGCATTTGAAACGGCAATTTTCGACACACTGCGAACAATAAACACATCTGTCGAGATGGTATCGCATAACAAACTTTTTATTTACCTTGTCAACCGTAATCAACTCGATCGCATTTGACGGGCAATCTTTAATGCACAATTGGCAACCTGAACATTTAATAGGGTCGTAGGTCAAAGAACCACGTAGTCTTTCCGGAGTTTTATATTTTACAAATGGATATTTTTCTGTAGCTGGTTTTTTGAAAAGGGATTTAATTACTTCTCCCAGCAATGCACCTACACTCATAGATCACCTCATTGGATTAAAAGTCCCAGATATCTACCCAGGATTATTGCTAACAATTGAAACAGAGCCATCAATGCACCGACCCGCCACCAAAGACCTACTGTCTGATCAATTTTTAATCGGGCAAATAATGATTGTAAACCAGCTACAACAAGGAACAAAGCTGCTGTTTTGAGTAAAAACATGATAGGGTTACTAAATCCACCTAAATAAAATGCAGTTACCAATGTCAATCCGACAACCAGTTCAACATTTTTGCCCAATCGGAATAGCGCAAAACCTCTTCCTGAATATTCGGTTAATGCGCCAGCAACAATTTCTGTTTCCGCTTCCGGGGCATCAAATGGAGGTAATTCCAATTTTCCCATTAATCCTACTACTGCAACAACAAATCCAATCGGCTGTGCAAGAATTAACCAAAGATTTTCGGAAGCGAAAATATTAATTTTCCCAATTTCCCATGTACCAGCTGCCATTGCAGGACCAAGTAATGCCAATAAAAATGGAGCTTCATACGAGAACATTTGTGTTAAAGCACGAGTAGCTCCTATCAGAGAAAATCTACTGATCGTGTTTGCGCCAGCTAAACCCATACACAATGTCATCATACTCAGTAAATATAGGGTTACAACAAGATCACCTTCAAAACCGAAAGCGGGAGCAAAACCAAACAAAGGTGTATACAATGCTGCGGTCAATGCGCCCGTCAGAGCTACGACAGGCAAAGTAATGAATAAGCCTTTATGAACGCCGGCCGGTATGATTTCTTCCTTCGCTAATAGCTTAATCGTATCGGCTAAAGGTTGAAACCATCTTGGTCCAATTCTGTTTTGAAAACGTGCAACTAATTTTCGATCAATCCATTCATAAACCAATCCTGCATTAAGCAAGAATAATCCACCAGGGAATAAAAGTAAAAGTATTAATGGGTGAATATTATTGTTCATCGGTAATACTCGATTCCATATCTTCGCAAATCATCCCAACTCCAAAGTCGTGAGTTTGTCTTCGTTTGGTTCACCTGAACCAAACGATCGTTACATGAAAAACATGGGTCAATTCCAACTAATAACATCGGCATATCCGCCAATTTATGTCCGACCGCTAAATCACTCACGGTTGCCCAATTACATAAGCTTGGGGTTCGTACTTTTACGCGATCCGGATTTTCTGTACCATTACTTTTAATATAATAAAAAAGTTCACCGCGAGGAGCTTCCACTCTTGAAACAACTTCACCTTCTGGAATTTTTCGTTTCGCACGCACAGTCAAATCACCGGCAGGCATTTTTTCAAGAACATCCCTGATTAAACGATAACAATCATAAAGTTCTTTTATACGTACTACGAATCTAGCTTCAAGATCACCCGCATGATCAGTGATTAATGTAATAGGATATTGGTCATAACCTGAATATGGCGCATTATAGCGAATGTCCCGTTCCACCCCGGAGGCACGGGCTGTTGGTCCCACAGCACCAAGTCTTTCAGCATGTTCCTTGGTCATTCTACCAACACCGCGTGTTCGTCCAACAAAAGTATCATCAGTGGTAACAATTTTCATATAGTAGTGCGTTCGTTCCTCAAGGAAATCCATTCCTTTACGTATTGAGTCAGCCAATTTTTCATCAACATCGAACTTCACGCCCCCAATCAAATTTACAGAGTAGTGAACACGACTCCCGGACAATGATTCTAATAAATCCATGACAACTTCACGATCCCGCCAGGTGTACATAAATAATGTGTCAAATCCACCTTCATGTGCTGCCACACCTAACCACAATAAATGGCTGTGAATGCGTTCCAACTCTGAAGTTAATAATCGTATCGCCTCTGCCCGAGGAGGAGCCTGAATGCCTGCTAATTTCTCCACTCCTATTACGAAGGCTGTTGCATGGACATGAGAACAAATTCCACAAACTCTTTCTAACATGTACAAATTCTGAGTATAGTTTCGACTTTCGCAAGCCTTTTCTATTCCACGGTGAACAAATCCCAATCGAATTGATGCGCCGGTTACGATTTCACCATCGACGGTGAATTCAAAATGTCCCGGTTCTTTAAGTGCTGGGTGCTGTGGACCAATTGGTACGATAAACTTTTCACCTGTTGAACTTTTCATCTCATTCTCCCTTCCAAACGATTTGGTCAGCATTTAAACCGGTAAACGATTTCCGTAGTGGATACGTATTTTCAGGCCAAACATCTGGCAGAACTAAATGACTTATATCTGGAGTACTCACTATCTCCACTCCGAATAATTCGATAAATTCCCTTTCATAAATTGTCGCGGAAGGAATGATTTCACAAATCGAATCGAATTTAGGATTTTCATAATCTACAGTAGTTCTTAAAGTAAGAATTGCATCCTGGTTCGCAAATGGATAAAGTCCCTCTATTTTTCCTTCAGAAATTTGATTTCCTGCATCATCAATTTTTGGAGATTGATCCATACCTGTTATTGTTATGAGATAACCCCAATGATTTTCAATAATAGTTGAAACTGCAGCTTTTAAATTGGAAGCCTCAATCCACACGTCCAGGCGATTAGGTTCCGGATACTTGGAAGTAAGAACAAAATCCTTAATTAATTCATGACCAATTGTTAAAAGCTCTTCTGTTTTGCTCATTATTCCTCCTCCGCCATTTCAAAAACTTTTTCTGGAAGATCAATTTCGACCAATTCAGGTGCTTTTCCGGTCTTTAAACTCTCAAGTAATTGAACTACACCATAAATGATCGCTTCCGGACGTGGAGGACATCCTGGAATAAATACATTCACAGGAATTACTTTCGAAAGGTCACCGACAACATTGTAGCAACCGTCAAAAACACCACCGGATAATGCGCAGGAACCAACAGCAATTACAAATTTAGGAGAGGGCATCTGTTCATATATTCTAATCAATCGCTCCTTTGCCTGTAATGTAACCGGTCCTGTGGCAATTAGCACATCTGCGTGTCTTGGACTTCCCTGCAGTTTAATTCCGAATCGTTCAACATCATAGCGTGGCGTTAGTGTAGCTAATATTTCAATATCGCACCCATTACATGAGCCACTGTTGAAATGAATCGCCCAGGGCGAGTTAATTCTCGCCCAATTCATGACCTTATCAATAATTTCTTGCATAGGATTATTATTCATACCGGCAACCTCTAATCTAACCAAGTAATAATGCTACTAAAGCGAAAACAATACCCAAAATAAAAGGAACAGTTTGCAAAGTAAATGAGCCTGATCCGATAATCAACATACCCAAATGTAAAATTGCAAAGAAAAAAGCAATTAAAAAGAATGGTCTATAACCCGGAGCTGCCGGGTTTTTCGAAGCTTCTTCACCACTTGCATAAATACTATCTTTTAGCTCAGAACGCACTTCAGGACCAGCCATTCTTTTTCCAACTAAAAGGATAACCAATACAAGAAGGATATAAATAAAAAATGCGATGGGAGGTGATAATAATATTTCCATAATTCAATCCTCTACCTTGTAAAAAACATGAATAGACTGGAACAAGCAGGAACTGTCAGCCAATACATCAGCGATGGCATAATACCCAGAACGACTACTGAAAGAGTAAGCAATACCATTGGAATGTACATCCAAATCGAAACTGGTTTGCCTTGGTCTAAGATCTCACCGGGAACTTTTCGATACATTCGATTCACGAGGGGGGCATAATAACCCAGGGATAGCACACTGTTCAACCCTGCAAAAACCATAAGTGCAATCATCCAAAAATTTTGTGTCACAGCCCCAGCCACAAAGATTTGCCATTTTGACATAAAACCTGCCAAAGGTGGTAATCCGCCTAATGCCAAAACGGCAACACTAAAGGCAAAAACAGTAAATGGATATTTTTTTGATGCTCCATTCAGATCGTCAACTATCAATGGCTTGTGATCCCCATTCACAATATGCAGATTGTAAAGCAAAGCACCGGCTGCAAGAAATGCGAGCGTTTTCATTAATCCATGTGTGACCATATGAAATGAAGCACCAATTCCACCTAAATAACTATTGAAGGAGATCATCATGCCAAACCCAAGCAGCATATAGCCAACGTGACTGATGCTGGAATATGCAAGAATCCGTTTTACTTCTTTTTGCCGGAGCGCCATTAAGTTTCCAACGACCATGTTGAGAACTGCAAAGCCTAACAATAGGTAGCCCCAACGATTACCTCCCAATGCAAGACCACCAAATGCTCGCAATAGGGCAATCAAGCCTGCCTCAATTACGATACCCGATAACATTGCACTAATCCCACTTGGTGCTTGCGAATGCGCATCCGGGAGCCAGGTATGCAAAGGAACCAGAGCAATTTTTACGCCGAACCCGATCACCAAAAACGCTCCCCCGACAAGAAGTAATGCGCTTGATGCATTGACCGACATTCGAATTGATTCCAGGTTAAGTGTGCCAACTTGCAAAAATATGAGGGCAATGCCAATCAATACAAAAATTGAGCCAATGGCACTTTGAACTAAATATTTCACACCAGCTTCTAAAGAGCCAGGCTGATTACGATAAAACGCGACCAATAGAATTGAAGAAATCGCCATTAATTCAAACCAAATCCACAGGTTGAAAAGATCAACTGCACATCCAAGCCCTGAAATTGCGCCAACCATGATGACGAGTAAAGCATAAAATTTCTCTTCACCTTCTTCATGATCCATATAAGCAAAAGAATAAATCGTGACCATTATTCCGAGTGTTAAAGCTAGAAATGCTAACAACAGACTGACACCATCAAATCTGAGTACGATTTCACCTAGGGTATAGTAAATTGCTTCACCTGATTTAAACACGTTTTGGGTGGTAAAAACAAGAAATATACTTGAACCTATCAAAGCTAACAGTGCAAGCCATTTTGCGGGATTATTCCCTAAATTTTTCGAATCAGCCCTGGCATATAATCGTCCAATGATATAAACAATTGGGGCTGACAAAAGTGGGAAAGCGATAAATAATAGAAAATTTGTTGTTGAACTCATCATTAAGCTCCTATTACCAATACAGCGATCACAACAACAAGACCAGCGACAATCCCAAAAATATTCCAACTCAATTGTCCTGTTTGAATTACGCGTATTCTCTCTGCTAAGGAATGAACACCCGCTTCGATTGCATTATTTATTGATTCGAAACCAAAACTATTTTGAGCAAAAACACTTGTTTTATAAAATATTTTCGTTACTCTTTTTAAAGAATCTCTTGAAAACCATGTCATTATTCCCAGACCAATGATTGCCAATGCGATCCATGTCGCCGGAGTAGTAGCCACCTCTTTAATCATTTCAAGAATGGATAGCTCATGGATGTCATGAGCTGGCAAGCTTGTTTTTAACATTTGACTGAATAAGCCAACCAATAGCCAGGTTGTCAATGAACCTAACGCTAATGGTATTAATGCAACTTTCATCGCAGTTCCGACAGGATGGACATGTTGATCTTCACTTGCTGGTGCGTAGAAAACCATCCATAAGCAGCGGAACGTATAAAGTGCTGTAAGCCCAGCCACAAACAGCATAACAATATAAATCCAAATCGGATTACCATGTTCCAGCCCAACTTCCAAAATTAACTCCTTAGACCAGAATCCATTCAAGATTGGAATTCCTGCCAAAGCTAAAGAACCGATGATAAAAACCACTCTTACGAAGGGTAATTTCTTTCCCAACCCACCCATTAACCGCATGTCTCTCGTGCCCACTGAGTGAATTATTGCACCTGCAGAAAGGAATAAAAGCGCTTTGAAAACGGAATGACTGAGCAAATGAAATTGTGATGCGAATAATCCTCCTGCGCCAACTGCATAGACCATATAACCTAATTGACTCACAGTAGAATAAGCAAGTACTCTTTTTAAGTCATATGCCACAACTGCCATAATGGCTGCCAGTAAAGCAGAAATCATTCCGATTACCATCACACTCATTCGCCATCCGGGGACACCTTCGAATGCCGGAAAAAATCTAGCCAAAAGATAAACGCCTGCATTGACCATTGTTGCCGCATGGATTAAAGCACTAATTGGTGTTGGTGCTTCCATGGCATCCGGCAACCATGTTAGAAATGGAAATTGAGCAGATTTCGCAGCAGCTGCAATTAAAAAGCCAAATGCCATCATACCCAGGATGTTTCCTGGTAACACACCTGGGTTCGCCAAGAATGCATTAATATCAAAACTGCCTGTATACCCGATCAATAAAATTGCTCCAAATAAGAGACCTAAACCTCCCACCTGGGTAATGATCAAAGCTTTCATGCCACCACGGTAAG
This sequence comes from uncultured Anaerolineaceae bacterium, assembly GCA_964586385.1. Classification (GTDB taxonomy): domain Bacteria; phylum Chloroflexota; class Anaerolineae; order Anaerolineales; family Anaerolineaceae; genus UBA6170. The sequence goes on along the minus strand of CAZPIM010000047.1, from coordinate 6,028 downwards.
CTTTTGGGTCATCATTATAAAAAGAAATTAGGACATAAGAACATAGAGCCGTTATCTCCCAAAATACAAACATCAACATCATATTACTGGTAAGAACCAACCCAACCATTGCGCCAATGAAGAATAGGACCATCGCATAATAACGTCCAAGTTGTTTTTCTCCATGCATGTAATCCACAGAAAAAATCACTGCCAAAGATCCAATCACTGTGGCAACAATTGCTAAAAACACACCCAATCCATCCGGTACAAATGAATAGTCACCATACGTGGATCCGATTGTTATCGAAATGGCAGTACCTGAACTAACCTGACCCAGTAACAATACTGCACTGATTGCTGAGAGAACTGAAAAAATAACTGCAATACTATGCTGAATTTTTTCGTACTTATCCCCGACCAGCCACACAACGATTGCGCCTAACCAAGGTAGTAAAATTGTCAATCCAATTAAGATTTCTGCCATCGGTTTACCTCTTTAATGTTGAAAGATCATTGAGATCTAATGTGCCAATTCTGCGTTTCACTTGAACCGCAAGGGCTAGACCAATAACAGCAATAATCGTATCTGCAACGATTACTGTTAATGCCATACTCTGGCCAAGACTTGGTTGTCCCCGCATATTACCAACTAGAATGAGTGCTAACATGGCTCCTTTGGTGAGAATTTGAAGACCGACCACAATACGGATCATATTTCTTGTAATCAATAAACAATAAATACCAATTCCCAATAAGCCGAGAACTGCAATAAAAATGATTAAAGGAATACTTAAGTTCATTTCGGCTCCATTTCAGATATCTTTTGCTTAATTTTTTCCTCAGACAACAAACCTAACATAGACAACACACCAGCAAAAATGATAAAAATTTGTAAATATAGATCCATTTGCCGGCCAAACCAAACTGTATATTGGAAACCCGAATCAACAGCATTTTGCAGAGTATTCTTTAATATTTCATCGGGTAATATCTGCCAGGCGAAAACACCTACCATTGCAATAACTGCAATCCATGCCAGTGGTCTTGGTATGATGGAAAAAAATGGAATTGGTTCTTCACCAGCGATATTAATAGCAAAAACAAATAGTACTGTTACAAGCCCTGCACCAACGCTCAATTCAATCACAGCAATTTGATAAGCACCCATTAGATACATCAGCAATGCAACCAACGCACTTGTTCCTGCTAACCACATAGCTGTCACCAGCAATCTTTTGCTAATAACAGCTTGAAATGCGCAGATCAAAATTGCCAGGAGGATTAGAAAATGCCACATCGTAAGTCTCCTTCGGTGAATTTAGAAATTTTCAATTTATAGCATATATCAATATTGTTTTTTTGTCATGTGAAAAGTATCACAAATAATACAAACATATTATAAATAATTAAAAAAATCATGTTCATATCATGATTTTTTTAATTATTTAAGATTGCTTTTTTTCTTCATAATTGATAATAAAGCAATTATGAATTATCTCTAAACGTTTTGCTTCTCAATCAATTCTTTTAAAATCAACTCCTGGTTAATTGGTAAAGAATTAATTCTGATTCCAACTGCATTAAATAATCCATTAGTAATCGCAGGGATTGTCGGAATTAAAACTATTTCCCCCACACCTTTGGCACCGAATGGGCCATCTTTTGATGGATGTTCCACAAGAAATGATGTAATTTTTGGTGTGTAAGTAATGGAAGGGATTCGATAGCTGGACAATCGATCCGTAATAACAAACCCATCTTCCATTACAAATTCTTCGGTCAATGCATGCCCAAT
>CAZPIM010000047.1:0-4151 GCA_964586385.1 uncultured Anaerolineaceae bacterium | reverse complement strand
TCTGGCGGAACATCGTAACGCTCAGATAATTCACTAACCAGTAATTCTCTCAGTAATTTAGAAGCGTATAGAACTGCATTTCCTGCAACAAATGTTTGTCTGGAAGCAGTGGTTGGTCCACCATCCGGAGTCAAATCTGTATCCGGCTGAATAACGAATATTGCATCAAGATTCTGCCCTAATTCCTCTGCTGCAATCATTTGAAGAACTGTTGGTAATCCCTGACCAAGTTCTGCAGATGCACACCGAACCTCAAAAGAGCCATCTTCAAGTAATTCTATTTCTGCACCTGCTTTATCAGGCGCTCCTCCACCTAAACCGGTGTTTTTGTAAGCAACTGCAAAACCCCATGCGCTTTTAATTTCTGGATGTTCAGGATTTTGAATGGATTCAAAAGGTTTTAATCCGGCTCGTTCATAAAGTGCCTTTTCAACTTTTTCAATACATTCTAATAAGCCAACACTTTCATTTAGTATTTGACCGGTATTCGTAACACTGCCTACACGCAACGCATTCATTTTCCTTAATGCAATTGGATCTATATTAATTTCATGGGCTAATGAATCCATAATCGATTCGACCGCAAAGGCCGATTGTAAAACCCCAAAACCACGAAATGCTCCTGCAGGAGGATTATTGGTGTACATTGCATAACAATCAGCTTTTACATTTTCTATCTCATACGGACCGGAAGAGTGAGTTGTCGCCCTGGTCATTACTTTTTCACCCAATGAAGCATATGCACCTGAATCACCATATAACTCAGTTTGGGCAGTAATGATCTGACCTGATTTTTTTGCTCCTATTTTTACTTTTATTTGTGTCGCATGTCTTTTAGGATGGACAATCAAGCTTTCTTGACGATCAAAAAGGAGCTTTACCGGTCTGCCAATTGTTTTTGCAAGCAAGGCTGCGTGGATTTGTCCGGCTATATCTTCTTTTCCGCCAAATCCACCACCAATTAATTGACCAATGATACGAACCTGATTTTCTGGTATTCCCAATACGCTGGCGACTTGTTCCCGATCTGCATAAGGGATTTGTGACCCGACAAAAATTTCAACCCGTCCATCCTCAGTGATTCTCGCAATTGAGCATTCTGGTTCCAGAAATGCATGGTCATTCGGGTTTGTATGATAAGTCTGTTCCAACACAATATCCGAATCCCCGAATCCTTTATCGACATCCCCTTTTCGAACTTTTATATGTTTTAAGAGATTACCATCCGAATGTATTTGTTCAGTATCGGCAACCCGTGCATCGACAGGATTCGTTACAACAGGTAATGTTTGAAATTCAGCTTTTATCAAATTAATTGCATCAGAAGCAACGTCCTCAGTTTCAGCTGCAACAATCGCAATTGCATCTCCAACATAGCGAACCCGTTCACCGACACCAACCAGAACTGGCCAATCTTTTATGACTAATCCATGATTTTTTTCACCTTTTAGATCTTTTGCAGTTAAAATAGCTAATACACCCTTCAATTCCAATGCTTTCGAAATATCAATTTGCGTAAGAATCGCAGAAGGAACCATTGCTCTTTTTACACGTGCAAATGCCATATTGTCGAATCTTAAATCATCCGTGTAAATTGCTTTTCCTGTCACTTTTGCAATTGAATCAGGTCGGAATTGGTTTTGACCAATGACCCGACCAGCATCTCTCGCAATTTGTATCGGAGGCGTTTGAATAGCTTTATGCGTTCGCATATTTTCTGATGCTGATTGAATTGCCCCGATAATACTGGGATAACCTGCGCATCTGCACAATGTGTCTTTTAGTGCATACGTAATATCTTCGACACAAGGTTCTGGGTTGATTTCCAGCAAGGCATAGGAAGTCATTATTTGTCCAGGAATACAAAATCCGCATTGGACTGCACCATAAGCTACAAATGCTTCCTGCAAAGGATGTAAAATTGTCTTGCCTTCAGCATTAATCGATGCTAAACCCTCAATGGTAGTAACTTTTTTCCCATTCACTTTATTCGCGGGATAATTGCAGGATAAAATGGCTTCCCCATCTATTACCACTGTACAGGCACCACATTCTTCTTCATTGCACCCAATTTTTGTTCCCATCAGCCCAAGACGGTTTCTTAATAAATCGGATAGCATTTCCCCTGGTATTTCCGGTAAAGTCACTGTCTGGTTGTTTACAGAAAAAATAATTTTTCGATCATCAATCATTTTACTCACCCGCCCTTTCCCAGGCAGTTTGGATCACATCCTTCAATAGACTTTCTGCGAGATTATATCGATATTCTGCAGTTGCCCGCCGAGGACTGGTTCGAAATTTTACTGTTTTTCGGATGGCGGTGATTGCATTCTCTAGATTTGTAAGATTAAATTCTTTGTTTCTTAATTCGTTCTCAACTTCCATTGCCCTGGTTGGAACTGGTCCTGAAGGACCAAAAATGATACGAATATCCGCTATCGTTTCATTTATTCTTTGCAGCCAGACAGCGCAATTTAATATCGGTAAAGCAACACCTTGAGGACGCATAATTCGCTTAAAAGCAGATCCTTCATTCGGTTGTTTGGTTTTAATTAAGAAACCAATAATTATTTCATTTTTATTTAATGCCGTCTTTCCCGGACCAGAAAATAAGGTTAAGATGTGTCGGTCTTCGATCTGAAAACCATTTGCTATGCGGACATTTGCATCCATCGCTGCAAGGGCTATCATGCCATCTGCGGCGGGCAAAGCATGTGCAACATTTCCACCTAAGGTGGCGACATTTCTAACCTGAGGGCCGCCAATTAAGCCAGTCGCTTCAGTCACTGACTGTGCATGCTCAAGCACAACTCCTGATTTCGAAATTGTGCTTACAGGAACTGATGCACCAATAAAAAGATATCTTTCATCTACATAAAGTTGATTTAACTCCGGTATCTGGCTTATATCAATAAACTTACTTGCAGGTGCTTTTCTTCCCTGTTGAATTTCGAGAAGCAAATCGGACCCTCCAGCAATATAATATGCAGTCGCTGCAGAATCATCAATTGATTTTCTTGCCTGATCGATGGAATTTGCTATTGTATATTCTTTCCAGATCTTCATTCGGTGGCTCCTTATCCACTGGCGGCACTTTTCGACGGTTTCACAAACCGACGCCGGCTCATCATCAAAAACCGACCACCGAATTATTACAAATTATTATAATATATTCCTGCGAAAAATAAATCATTAATTTATCAGAAAGTATCAATTTGAAATTAAATTTTCCATTGTAAATAATATCTACAATCATTGCTTAATTGCGCAATTGTCGGCTTCGAGGTATACTCGCCAATATTATTTTTAGAAAGAAACGCACAATCATGTCTGCTTTTATAAACAGATTTTTGGCTTGGGATTATAAAATAACAAAAAAAATAAAAATTGATAAAAATCCAAAATGGCTTTGGGTTCTATCAACTTTTTTTGCCCACTCAGGGGATTCATGGTATTGTCTTGGAGTTTTGCTGCTTGTTTGGATATTTTCTAAAGGCATCTGGCATCAGATTAGCGCAGCACTTGGTTCATCGACGTTTCTATTAGCAATTGTAGTTATCATCATCAAATTTAGCGTCAAACGCAGGAGACCAGAAGGAGATTGGGGAGAAATTTATAGAAATACCGATCCTCATTCCTTTCCTTCGGGCCACGCCACCAGAGTCTTCTTTTTAGCATCCATGGCATGGGGGATTGCACCTCTTTGGTTTGCCATCGCTCTTTCAATTTGGGCACCTTTCGTCGCTGTTTCACGCGTCATAACAGGGGTTCATTATGTTTCCGATGTTCTGGCAGGTGTGGTTATTGGATGGGTGCTTGGAAAAATTGCCCTTTTGTTGTTGCCTTTTATCATGGGAGTTTTCCCGTTTATCTTTTAGCCTTTAGCAAATTTATTTTGGTAAAATACGCAAAGTATGCTCGCTTTGATTGATTGTGGGAGTATAGATTAAGATCTGATCTTTCTTCTGGTAATTCCATTCTCCATCAGATACTTCTATATGAAAACCCCGTGGATAATGAAAGTCCGGCAAGAAAAACTCTGCTGTTTGTTCCCCACCACCGGAAAATCCAAAATAGTATTCTTTTTTGGTTAAATCAAACCACTGACTTAAAGGTTCTCCGGATAATGACACACAATATGGCCGAATAAT
>CAZPIM010000046.1:0-20565 GCA_964586385.1 uncultured Anaerolineaceae bacterium | reverse complement strand
ACGATTGGTAATATCATTGGCGGCGCATTGTTTTTGGGTATTTTTTACTGGATGATTTTTCTACTGGGTACGAAACCGTCTTTCAAAAGTAAATAATAAAAATAATTCCATTCAAAAAAAAGAATTCCTTTCTTAAAAACAACAAATCTCCTGCATATACTCAAGAAGACAGGAGATTTGATGAATTTTCTGAACTATTCGAAAAAGATGATCTTAATTTTCAGCCAGATCTTTAATCGTTGCCAGCATCTTTTGTTCCATCACAAATGAAATCGGTCGAACTATTTCCCAGATTCCACCCACCATCGTTGTTTGCGTCCTGGCAATCAATCGGGTTGACCCATCCGCTTGTGGCAATAAACCGAATGACCATATCTCAACCCACTGATCTTTATCTTTATGTCCAAAGACAACTGTCGAATCCGGTTCAATTAAAGCAACCTCATAAGGTGGTGGCGCAAAATCACCTGCGCACATTTTCATCAAATCACCCACCTGTAAATTTTGCCATTCAGGACGGATAACTTCATCTTTTGCCATTTCACAACCAACCAGATTTTCCAGCCAGGTATAACTATACATGCCGGATTTATCAGCTCCGGTTTGAATGATCCAGGGATAAATTTCTTCAGGGCTTGCTTGAATGGTAATCCCGCGATTCATTACCCGCGAAGAACTTTTGATCAATTCATCCCCTGCGAAAACCATTTCTCGCTCAGCTTGCGTTGATCCTTTTTTATCCATCCAGGGTAATAAAAGGATGATGGCAAGAACTAAAACTGCAATAATGCTAATAATGATACCGAAACCTTTTAGAAATTTCTTCATTTCTCTCTCCACGAATAAGGGTTTGAATAAATTGGATGTAACGTATAAGATCATTTTGTGCTCTACTCCATCATAATTCAGACCGATATTTTTCCACCCTACGATAGAAGGAAAGGCACCTGGTCTTCAGTATAGAAATCAGGATATTTATTTTGTCATTTATACTATTTCAATCTTGCTTTTAGAATTGAAATTCGTTACAATGATATTGTGAATCATAAGTAATATTTATCGCGAATAATAGGTAAATCTTATTTGATGATTCGAGAATAAGATAGACGCTCTCCGGATAGAACAACAGACAATCATCAACCAATAAAAGCGGGGGGCAAGGAGGTTTGATATGTTTTACGCGTTGCTGGGATTATGGTTGGTTGCTTGTGTTATTTGTGAATTATTGACACATATGCAGCAGAAACTACTAAGCAGTACCAGTTCTTATGTTGCGCTGGCAGGTATTGTTGGTGCGGTAGTACTTCTTTTTAGTGGTTATCAAATTGCCGGGTTGGCTATGCTTGCCTTAGCCATTTATTTTTGGGCAATAATCCGCTGGTCAATTCACAAACAAAAAACAGTCTCAATTAAAGCCTAATGCTTTGAAAAGTTAAAGCTGATTTTTTTGGATTTAACCTTTTGTAGAATCCGCCTGTTGTCCGGGCGGATTTTTATTTAAGAGCTGAGGATCAAATTTAGCAGATACAAAACCAGGCACTTTTCTTATAACAATATTTCTTGTCAGTTCCTGGTTTTGAGGTAGTATATTTTTACTACACGACCTCTAAACTCTCGCCTTCCACCAAGACACGAGCCGCTTCGATTTGCTCCACTTCTCCAATTAAGCCCAAACGGTCACCTTCTTGAAAAACGGTCCCAGATTTGGGATTGGGCACAAGTGTTTCTCCATGTACCATGGCCACTACCGATGCGCCAGTGCGCAGGCGGATATTTGAATCGGCCAAAGATTGTCCGATAATCGGGCTGCCCGCATCAATCCTGAACCAGATAATGTCAATTTCATCAAAGGCTTTGATCAACGCCCGCAGTGTCAAATGTTCCTGTTCGGATGTGTTATTAAGATCGTACTGATCTCTTCGTACGGATTCAGCATATTCATGCACTTTTCGTAACGGGAAACCCAGTGATAACAGCGTGTGACTGACCATTTCCAGCCCGCCTTCCAGTTCCGGATGGACGACAAACTCAGCTCCGGCACCGGTCAGTTCCTGGACGCCTTCTGTCGATTCCGCCCGCACAATGATTGGCAGGTCGGGGTGAATTTGATGGGCAGCAGAAACCACCATCATGGCGATATCTTCTTCGGGAACGGAAACAACCAGGGCACGCGCATTTTCCAACCGCGCGAAGGTGATGACCTCGGAATTGGCTGCATCACCATAGAGAGTGGCTGTATTTTGCTTGTTAAGAATTTCCACTTTTTCCGCATCCGATTCGATTACCAAATGGGGTACTTCCAATAACCGCAAAACGTCCACCAGATGTTTGCCTACCCGGCCATAGCCGACGATGACGACATGATTTTTCAGATAATCTTCATCCGGTTCCGGAATATGCCGATGTAAATCCAGTCGCTTCCAGATGGGTGGAAACTTCACCAGAAGTTTTTCCAGTATTGGGATCAATTTGTACATAAACGGGTTGACCGTGATGGAAAATAGCGCACCGGCCAGAATCAAAGAATATTGGTCGTTGGATAATATGCCCAGGTTCAACCCTCCCTGCCCGAGGATGAAACTAAACTCACCTATCTGGCTGAGGCCGATTGCAACAACCAAAAAAGTACGTGCCGGGCGCGGGAAAAAAAGCCCCATCAGCAGAACAATCAGCAATTTTCCTACGATGACCAGAGTGGTTAGAGATAGCACCTGACCGATGTTCTGCCATAAAAAGAGAGGATTGACAAGCATTCCCACAGAAACAAAAAATAGGACCGAAAATGCTTCCCGAAAAGGAAGGAGGTCAGCTCCCACCTGATGGCTGAGATGCGATTGGCTAACAATAGCACCGGCTACAAATGCTCCCAGTGCTAATGAAACATCGAAGAGTTCAGCCGCACCCATAGCTGTGCCCAGGGTGATCACCAAAACTGCCAGGATAAAAAGTTCCCGGGAGCGGGTAAAGGCAATTTTATTCAGGATATAGGGGATCAATTTGGACCCGGCAAAGAACATTATTACACCAAATCCGGCTGCCTTGAGGATGGTGATCATCACTTCTTTTGCGACTGCCTGACCACTACTTGCCGTTGTGAGTACTGGCATCAGCACTAAAATCAAGACCGAAAGGATATCTTCCATGACCAGCCAGCCAATAGCTGCTTTGCCGTGTGATGTGTTCAGAAGGGAATTGTCCATCAAGCCACGCAATAAAACCACGGTAGAGGCAACGGATATCGAAAGACCCAGGACAATTCCTGCAACTGGTGTCCAGCCCCAGAATTGGGTCAGGACAAACCCGATCAGTGTTGCGACTGCTGTTTGGATCAAGGCTCCGGGGATGGCGATGTCACGTACATTCCACAAATCCTGGAAGGAAAAATGTAGACCGACGCCGAACATGAGGAAAATTACGCCCATCTCGGCCAATTGATGAAGCGTTCCGGTATCCCCGACAAAACCAGGAGTGAATGGACCGATTGCTATTCCGGCTAAAAGATATCCGACAATGGTCGGAAGACCTATCCGGCGTGCGATCGTTCCGCCGATGAAAGCAACCACAAGTGCTAAGGTGATGTTAACAAGAATAGGAAGATCATGCATAATATCAATTTTAGCAGTTTGAGAGTGCAAAAGTCAAAAAAATTGGGAAATATTAACAAAAGTCTAATAAAAAAGACCTACAGGTCCGTTTTTCGATTCGCTGCAGACATAAAACCATGTTCGCTTTTCGATAAGCCCAGACACAAAACCAGGTTTCTCATGCCCGATATTAGAAATCATTTAAGGATGAAACCTGGTTTTTCGAGACTCACACAAAATCAGAATTTCTTGACGAGATGTGATCTTGAACACGAAATTAAAACCCGTGTTTTCTCTTACGCCTTTCTCCAGATATAATTAACCTCATGGATCAGCAAAAACAAAAACTTCTAGCCCGACTGAAAAGACAATCCCAATGGATATCGACAATCGAACAGGACTTAATCCTTCAGGATAAACGCTTCTTCTGGTACCGCCTATTTTCCTTTGCTACAGCCTGGGTTGGTGCTATTTTAACCCGCATCTTTTTTCCCGGTGGTCTCTGGGCGGCAGTGTTTATCTTCTTCCTGTTGGTGTTCTTCATCGTGGTCCTTTTCCACCGAAAACTGGACTCTGTCCGAATGCGCTATCAAAACACACACCGCTTTGTGGACGATCAGATTTCGCGTCTCAGCCTGGATTGGGAGAAAATACCTGCTTCTGCTTCACCAGATCTTCCTCTCAATCATGCTTTTGCTGCTGATTTAAACCTGTTCGGAGGTAAATCGCTTTTCCAGTTACTGAATGTCACCCAAACTGTGGGTGGTGAAAAGCGCTTGAGTGGATGGCTGCTGTTCCCGCATCTGGAACAGAACCATATCCAGCAAAGACAATCGCTGGTACTTGAACTTCGTGGTCTTCCCGGTTTCCGGAGGCATTATTTTGCCAACAGCCAAAACCTACGCTGGGATGATCGTCCGATACAAAATTGGTTTCAATCGGTTCATCAACCAACAACAATCAATATCTGGCTTTGGGTTTTATCCCTACTCGCATTGACTAACCTGACCCTTTTCGTTTTATCGTTATTCGAAATTGTCCAACCGCTTTGGCAGTTCGGATTAATCCTCTATGCTGCCATCTATTTTTATAAATATCGGGAATATAAAGACTTGTTCTCGGAAGCGTATGAATTGAATCAATCGTTGTCCGCCATTAAAAACACATTGACGTTCCTGGAAAAATATCCATATGCACCAAACGGAAACTTAAAAAAATTGATGACGGATATGACTGATGCAGATTCGAAACCGTCAAAGATTCTTAAGAAAATCACCTGGGTTACTTCTGCTGCCAGCTTGCAGAACAATCAGATTTTATGGTTGCTGATCAACATTTTCGTTCCCTGGGATCTGTGGTTTGCAAAAATTTTGTCGGGATTGAAAGCCAGGTTAGCCACATTTTTGCCAGGTTGGTTGGATGTCTGGTTTGAAGTAGATGCTTTGATTGCATTGTCAAACTTCGCTTATCTTAACCCGGAATATTCCTTCCCTCAAATAACTCCAATTACTGACCTCGAAGCCGAACCGTTGTTAGAGGTGCGGGATCTTGGGCATCCCTTAATCCATTCTGAAAGCAAAGTCACCAACCATTTTTCAATACCCCAATCAGGCGAAGTCATGTTGATAACAGGTTCAAATATGTCCGGAAAAAGCACTTTTTTACGTACGCTCGGAATCAACCAGGTGCTGGCTTTTGCCGGCGCACCTGTGAATGCATCCAAAATGAAGACCGGTCTCTTGCGACTTTTTACTTGCATTCAGGTCAGCGATTCGCTGGCAGACGGTTTTTCCTATTTTTATGCTGAAGTAAGGCGGTTAAAAATCCTGCTGGATCTATTGAAAGATGATGATCCCTTGCCTGTTTTTTACCTGATTGATGAAATCTTTCGTGGAACAAACAATCAGGAACGACGCATTGGCAGCCAATCCTATTTACGTGCCCTGATCCGGGCTAAAGGCTGCGGAGTCGTTTCGACGCACGATCTTGAACTGGCTAAACTTTCGGATATACATAGCAATATCATCAATTTTCATTTTCGAGACGATGTCCGTGAGGGGAAAATGCATTTCGATTACCAGTTGCGACCGGGTCCATCGCCCAGTACCAATGCCTTGAAAATTATGAAGAATGAAGGCTTGCCAATTGATTCCGATTTGTAAAAATCATAAGTAACTTTAACAGGCAAAAAATCGCATAATTCTGATAGCCCACATAAGGATATTTAAGAAGATGACATCTCATCATTTTGTAACTTTTTCATCCGCTGTACATCTAAACCAAGAGACAAAATAACCATTGGAGTGAATCAATGAATCAAAGCGCATTTGAATTGAAGATCAGAAAAAATCCCAGGCCGGTGGTGGTCGAGTTTTGGGCTCCCTGGTGCGGTCCCTGTAAAATGATGGCACCGTATTTGAAAAAAGCAGAACAGGATTTTAGCGGTCAGGTAGATTTGTGGAAAATAAACGCGGATGAAAACCCGGAATTGTTACGGGCTATTGGCGTGATGGGTATACCCACCATGATTGGCTACTATCAGGGTCAGGAAGTAACCCGAAAAACCGGCGCGATGACCCCGGATAATGTCCTGGCGTTTTTTGCGGCGGTAAAAGAAAATAAAGCCTTCAATCGCAGCTTATCCTGGCTGGAACGATTGATCCGTATAGTCCCGGCGTTGATTTTTTTCTGGTTAGGCGCAAGCAGTGGTCCTTCATATTGGATGATCGCCATTGGCGTAGTGTTCCTTTTCAGTGCCGTTTATGATCGTTGCCCGGTTTATAAAGTGGTTTCTGCACAAGTAAAAAGCTGGTTGAAGAAAAAACCACACCTGGAAAATGAATAATCCGAAGCTCAAGAATTTGTTATTAAATTCAAAGTCATAGATACCCATAAAAAAAATCCGGAAGCAGAATAGGGGCCGGATTTTTCATAATAGAACATTAAGTGTAATTATTGTTGTTTTCTATTTCTTCCATAAAAACATCGACGACATGCGGATCAAAATGGGTGCCGGAGTTTTCCTGAATATATTCCAGCGCTTTTTCCTGCTTCCAAGCGTTTCGGTAAGGCCTGTCAGATGTCAACGCATCCCACACGTCAATTACTGCAAATATTCTGGCTGCGAGCGGTATTTCTTCACCTATTAATCCACGCGGATAACCGCTGCCATCCCATTTTTCGTGATGACAATAAGGGATTTCCAATGCGGGTCGTAAATAATCAATCGAGGAAAGCATCTCATAAGCATAAACCGGGTGTTTGTGCATAATCACCCACTCTTCCTTCGTCAGTGGTCCTGGTTTTAGTAATATACTATCCGGGATCCCAAGTTTCCCCATATCATGCAGTAAAGCACCACGTTTAATATGTAATAATTGATCATTGTCAATACCAATTTTTCTAGCCAGGGTTAATGTCAGTTCGGTAACACGCCGAGTATGCCCTTCGGTTTCTTTGTCGCGTAAATCCATCGCCCTGGACCAGCCTTCGATGGTGGCATCGTAAGCCATGACCAGTTTTGCATTCGAAATTTGCAATTCTTCAAAGGATTTGATATTGTCTATAGCAATCGCGGCCTGGCCTGCCAGTGTATCCAGGAAATCAAACCACTCTTTATCCGGGTCAAGCTGTGTCCGATGGAAGATTTCCATGATTCCGATCAGCTGACCTTTGGCTTCAAGTGGAATGCCAATGTAAGAGACAAAATCCTCACCCAAAAACTTGGGAATTGATAATGTATCTTTCTGGTAAGTTGCCATATCCGGGATAAAAACACGTTCACGATTGCTTGCTATATATCCGGCGATTCCCTCCCCAAAGCTTAAGGAAACTTTTTGCATTGCGGGAGTACGAAATCCCTTGCTGACAGCACTTTCCAATGAATTTCGATCGGACATAAATAGTAATATGTCAATTGCATCCAATCCCAGTTGATTGATTGTCTCCTCGGCAACCACATTCAGGGTAAATCGAATATCCATACTATTAGAAATTGCACTATCGATAGTGTGCAATGCTTTGATGTTATTTAATTTTCTTTCAGTGTTTTCAAATAGATGCGCATTTGTGATCGCTTGTGCTGCCTGATTACTCAATCCTTCTAAAAGCGAAATTTCATCATTGGAAAAATGACGAACTTCACCAATCGAATAAATGGATATACAACCAATAAAGGTGTCTTTATTTTTAATCTTAACCCGCAAAATGGTTCGAAAATCCAATGAGTTCAGTAAATCATGGTTGGGTAGTCCTTCGGTTTTTAGAACATCCAGGATAACGACCGGAGTGTCCTGGATCGGTGAAAATTCAGCGGGAAATGCGGATAGTGGGATATGTCTGTTATGCTCTTCGAAAATCGGAGGTAGACCATAATCAGCAACAATTGTGAGGTTCTTGGCAGCCGGATCGTATAAATGAACGGCAGCTGCTGGCACGGAAAGAGCATGCGCTGTTTCATAGCAAACAGAAGAAAGTACAGCGTCAAGATCTAATTTCGAGTTGATGTGGGAAGCGGTTTGTACCAGTGCTTCGGCGCGGGATGTCTGCATCCGAATTTTTTCTTCTGATATTTTTCGTTTGGTTATATCCTGAACAGCACCAAATAAACGCACAATTTGACCCGCTTCGAAATCCGGATTTCCCTGGATATTGACCCAAATCTGGTTGTTTTTTCCGGTTATCATAGGTAATTCCAGATTCCAGGAAATGCCGTCCAGCACACATTTCTGGAAAGCTTCAGAAATTACTGGTTGTGATTCTTTTGTAAAGTAATTGATCAACTCATCAATGTCTAATTTCGTTCCGGGTTCAATTTCAAAAATTGCAAACATTTCATCGGTGGCGTTGATTTCTTTTGTTTCGCGGTTAAATTCCCAGCCACCAACCCGGGCAACATTTCCGGTGATATTTAACAGTGAGTAGGCTTTATTTAAATTCAGTTCTGCTTTTTTACGATCCGTAATGTCCTGAACGGCTCCATAAATTCCGACTAGTTTATTTTGTTCGTTATCCCAGATTGGATGTGCATAAACACGTGCCCAGGAAGTTTCGCCGTTCTTTTTGATCGTCCGTAATTCTGTTATGACGGGGCGGTTTGATCGCAACAATTTCATATCTTCTTCATCTGCAGCCACATCTTCCGGGAAAAGCGTCGCCCGCCAACCACCAAGAGCAACATATTCCTCCAGTGTATACCCGGTAATCGGTTCAAATGCGCCAGCCACCCAGTTGAGATTCAAATTTCCATTGGAATCCACTCTGGAAGAAAACATATAATCAAAAGTTACCGAAGAGATCAGTCGATATCCCTCTTCACTATCACGTAACTTTTGGTTGGCAACTTCCAGGTGCCTGGTTCTATCACGCACCTGTTTTCTCAAAAGTAAAACCCAAATTACCGCCAAACAAAGCAAAACTGCAATCCCACCTGCAGCCCAGGAAAGGTATTTAAACCAGATACTTCTTGATGACTTGTCCAGCCAGTGATTCAGCAAAGAATAATAAACAGAATTGGGGTTGTCGCGCCAAATTTGCAGGTGTCGGTCTATCGCTTCCAGCAAATCCGCATTCTTTCCGCTCGCTGTGGCGTAATACAATGTAGTAGCGTTAAAGATGACTGGCGTTCGCACCAAACCATAATCGAGATAGGCATAATCACCAAAGAAATGGCTGACAACTGCCGCATCTGCAGAACCGTCTGCAACCAGTTCAAATACTTCACGTGGCGTTTGGGCAATCATTTCATCAATCTGAAATCCATAATCAATCAAGGTTTTTTCTAACAAAGTATGTTGGATGGAACCGCTCAAAACGGCAATTTTTTTTCCATCTAATTGGTCTATTCGATTGATGGTTACATTAGTGTTGGAATATACCCTTGACCAACTTTCTGCAGCCGGAATGCGATGAAAATCAAATAGTTCATCCCTATCTGGCGAATAAGCAACATCGGGCATTAAGTCAATTTGACCGGCTTCCAGGGCTGCCAGACATCTTTCCCATTCACATGGAAAATATTGCAATTCCCAACCTTCCTCATTGGCAATTTTCTCTAAAAGCTCAATGAAAAAACCGTCTGGTTCCCCCTGGTCATCAATGAAAACTTTCGGTTCATTTTGATAGATTCCAACCAGGACAATCCTGCCTTTTGCCTGAACTGTAAATAATGGCAAGAACAACGCAACTAAAAAGAAGACTGAGAATGCTTTATGGATTCGATTTTTTGCGTTTCCTGAAAGACTTTTCCATTTGTTTTTATTGAACAAAGGGATCATTTTTTTACAATGATAGATTTTATCCAAAATGATCGCGACTATGTCGTTTTGCATCAGAGCATCCCCAAAAATCACTTTCCAGAACAAAAATAAAGATGAAACCAATCTTTCTTAAAATAATATAACAACGAGATGCGTCTCGTTTCACCAATTGTAATAAAGTTTATCTACAATTATACAAATAATGAAAGGATAATGAACATACAATCTTGCAATCTTTTAGAATAAAGGATAATGGATGTTCAACAAATATGAAAAACGATAGCTTTCTTCACGATTACAAAAATATGAATCCACGAAATATCGATTTAAGCTAAAACAATTGTTTTTTGGGATTGGTTTTTGGAAGGTGTTTCCCATAATTTACGCCTGAATATTATAAAATTTGTTGACTTTCCTCTGTACTGTAGATATATTTTGATTACCTTGCCGGTCTCACATCACTGTTTGCGTCACAAGGCAATGCAGGGAGACTAATAAACGTTCGTCAGAGGGAATAGTGGGAACATCAGGTTTACCAGGCATGCGTTTGCGTGCTGCAATGGCTATAGAAAAACCCCTTCAAGTTGTGGGTGTCATCAATGCTTATGCTGCCTTACTGGCTGAAAATGCAGGATTTAAAGCCATTTACCTTTCCGGTGGTGGCGTGGCTGCCGGTTCGTTAGGTGTGCCGGATTTAGGTATTACCACACTGGAAGATGTGCTCATCGATGTACGCCGGATAACCGACGCCAGTGAATTACCGCTGTTAGTAGATGTGGATACCGGTTTTGGATCGGCATTTAATATTGCCAGAACAGTAAAAACCATGATCAAGAATGGCGCTGCTGCCATGCACATCGAAGACCAGGTTCAGGCGAAGCGCTGTGGTCACAGGCCGGGAAAAGCAATAGTATCCACGGAGGAAATGGTCGACCGTTTGAAAGCTGCGGTAGATGCCCGCACGGAGCAATCCTTCGCCATTATGGCGCGAACGGACGCGCTTGCGGTGGAAGGTGTCGAACAATCACTGGAACGTGTACAACAATATGTGACGTATGGTGCAGATATGATATTTGCGGAAGCAGTCCCGGACCTGGAGACTTACCGTCGTTTCGTCGAATCCTGCAAGGTTCCTGTGCTTGCCAACCTGACCGAGTTTGGGCAAACCCCGCTTTTCCATGTGGACGAATTGGCACAGGTCGGCGTAAGCCTGGCTTTATATCCACTGACAGCTTTCCGTGCCATGAATGCGGCTGCTCTAAGTGTCTACAACGATCTGCGTAAAGAAGGAACGCAAAAAAACAGCCTGCCGGTAATGCAAACCCGCACAGAATTATACGAAATTCTTGGCTATTACGACTACGAACAAAAATTGGATCAATTATTTAAAAGGGAGCAAAATAAATGACAGACCAGGTAATAACCAAAAAAGCTGCGAAGAAGAAAATGGTTCAGCTATCAGGAATTCCGGTAGGTGATACCGAAATTTGTACTGTCGGAACGATGGGTCATGATTTGCGTTATCGTGGATATGATATCAACGATCTGGCAGAAAATAGCACATTTGAAGAAGTTGCCTATCTTTTGGTGCACGGTGAATTACCGATCTACAATGAATTGCTACGCTATAAACTTCGATTAAAAAACCTGCGTGGTTTGCCGGCACCGGTTAAAGCGGTTCTGGAACAAATTCCGGCGGCTGCACACCCGATGGACGTCTTACGAACCGGAGCATCCATGCTCGGGGCTGTTTTACCGGAGCGTGGCGATCATACAGCCGAAGGTGCACGTCATATAGCCGACCGCTTACTGGCTGTTTTTCCATCCATGCTGCTGTATTGGTACCACTTTGCGCACCATGGCAAGCGTATCGAAGTGGAAACAGACGATGATTCGATTGCAGCGCACTTTTTACATTTGTTACACGGCAAAAAACCTACCGAGGAACACGCCCGCTCATTGGATATTACTTTTATTTTGTATGCGGAACACGAGTTTAATGCCTCTACATTTGCCAGCCGTGTCATATCAGGAACCGGTACTGATTTTTACTCTGCAATTACCGGTGCGATTGGTGCATTAAAAGGCTACAAGCATGGCGGCGCAAACGAAGGTGCCATGGAAGTGATCGAACGCTACAAATCTCCCAATGACGCAGGCAAAGATGTACACCGCATATTGCAAAACAAAGGCATCATTCTTGGTTTCGGGCATCCGGTCTACACCATTTCAGACCCGCGTGCAAAAATATTAAAAGGACTCTCCTGTTCCTTGTGCAAAGATTTTGGTGACGAAACACTGTGTGATATTGCCGAAATCATTGAAGATGTGATGTGGGAAGAAAAGCATATGTTCCCAAATCTGGATTGGTACAGCGCGGTCACTTACCATATGATGGGTATACCAACATTTATGTTTACCCCGTTGTTTGTGATGGCGCGTACCGCCGGATGGGCAGCACATGTGATTGAACAACGTCAGGGCGGAAAAATCATCCGGCCGGCAGCCAATTATATCGGACCCATGCCCAGGAATTATGTCATGATTCACGACCGGCTGTCTTAATCGCATGTCCGGTTTTATCAGCAATCAACGCCCACCGGCAGACCCGATTCTGCAACAAATTGCAGACTATGTTTTGGATTACAAAATCGAAAGTACTGAGGCATACCAGACTGCTTATTATGACCTTCTGGATACTTTGGGCTGTGGTTTTCAGGCACTGGCTTTCCCTGCCTGTACCCGCCTGTTAGGTCCATTGGTTCCGGGGACGATTGTGGAAAATGGAGCCCGTGTTCCGGGTACAAATTTTGTTCTTGATCCGGTTCAGGCTGCTTTTAATATCGGGGCGATGGTCCGCTGGCTGGACTACAACGATACCTGGCTGGCAGCTGAATGGGGTCACCCATCCGATAATCTTGGCGGAATCCTGGCTACCGCAGACTGGCTTTCCCGAAAGAGTAAAAGGGAAGGAGGCACCGGACTTGTTGTACGGGACCTATTGACTGCTATGATCAAAGCGCACGAGATTCAGGGTGTGTTGGCATTAGAAAATAGCTTTAACCGGGTGGGCCTGGATCATGTGTTATTAGTCAAGGTAGCCAGCACGGCGGTGGTTACTGCAATGTTGGGAGGTACCCGCGAACAGGTCATCAATGCACTCTCCAATGCCTGGATTGATGGTCAGGCTTTGCGAACATACCGGCATGCACCCAATACCGGGTCGCGTAAATCCTGGGCTGCCGGAGACGCTACCAGTCGGGCTGTCCGGTTGGCATTAATGGCAATACAGGGTGAGATGGGATATCCATCTGCGTTATCAGCACCAATATGGGGATTTGAGGATGTGCTTTTTAAAGGAAAGCCCATCCAGCTCAATCAAAAATTTGGTTCATACGTAATGGAGAATGTGTTGTTCAAAATCGCATTTCCGGCGGAATTCCACGCCCAGACTGCGGTTGAAGCCGCTTTCCAATTGCATCCAACTGTAAAAAACAAATTGAATGAAATTGAAAAAGTGATCATCACATCTCATGAGTCCGCGATTCGCATTATTGATAAAAAAGGACCATTGCATAACCCGGCAGATCGGGATCATTGTATTCAATACATGACGGCAGTCGGTTTGATTTACGGGGAATTGACAGCTTTGCACTACGAGGATCAATTTGCCTGTAACCCGGAAATTGATCTTTTACGCGGCAAAATGGAAGTAATGGAGGATATCGGTTTCTCAAAGGATTATCTTGACCCGCAAAAACGTTCCATCGCTAATGCGGTTCAAGTGATATTTAAAGACGGATCTACTACCGAAAATGTACTGGTGGAATATCCACTCGGGCATCGTAGACGTAGAAATGAGGGAATTCCGTTATTAATGAAGAAATTTGAAACCAGCGTAGTAAACCATTTTGATTCCGGTCAAGAACAACAAATCTTAAAAGTAAGCGCTGATCAACATTATTTACAGTCAATGCCGGTTCACGAATTCATGCAGATTCTGGTAAAAAACGAACCATAAAACAAATCTTATTTACTTCATCGCTTTTATTCTTTTCGATTGATTAACAAAACCATTATTAAGTTTCGAAATGATTGATTTTTTTAATAAACTCCTTAGAATAAAAATTGATTATTTATGTCAAATTTATTGAAATTAATTCTCTTATATTCTATGATTTAAAATACGACTTTTACTGGTAGAAAACCCTTCTTTATCTAAATTTATTCCCGTTACTGCTCATGTCGTATTCTGATGCCTAAAATAATACCGACATAGGCTAAGCTATTTTAAAAAGAGAATCCAATGCTGACTCTGCTTTCCCCAATCAAGAACAATTTCTCTAAAATTATTAATCAGATTTCATCAAAAGTGATCTTCACCTTCTTCGGCGTCATTATTCTGATTGTGATCGCAGGTGGATATCGTTTTTATCAAGTACAGACCAAATCATTTTATACTGCAAATTATCAGGATTTGGAATTTGTAGCCAGATTCAAAATTGATCAGATTACGCAATGGCGTGATGAACGTCTTTCGGATGCTATTTTCTTTTCATCCAATCCGATCATAAAAGAATCAATAAAACAATGGATGAATACTCCGGATAACCTGGAATATTATACAAAAATCCAGTCAGCAATCCAGTTATTAAAAGATGCATATTCGTACGATTCGGTCCAAATCACCTCAACCGATGGAGACGTTTTATTTACAACAGATCCATCAATTAGAGAAATGGAGCCTTCGCGTTTGGTTTTCATCAATCAGGTAAAAGAAGGTAATTCAACTATGATGGGTGATTTTTATCGGAGCACGCTGGATAAAAAGGTTTACATCGATTTTTCTGCGCCAATTCGGGATGATGAAATGCAGACTTTTGCTATGATCATTATACGCGTTAATCCGATGGATTATATTTATCCCCTGATTCAATCCTGGCCATCTGATAGTCAGAGCGGTGAAACATTGTTGATTCGGAAGAACGGTGACAATGTTGAATTTCTTAATTCCTTGCGACATAGTGATGCACCACCACTTTCTTTGTTCTTTCCAATCACGCAGACCAATTTACCTGCTGCCCGTGCAGTTTTGGGTTTTACTGGTCCATTTGAGGGGTCTGATTATCGTGGTGGGAAAGTATTATCGCAGTTCTATCCAATTCCTGAAACCAATTGGTATATCGTTTCAAAAATCGACTCAAAAGAGGTACTGGATCAAATAAAAAAATTAGGATTGAATGTTTCGCTGGTGGTAATTTTCTCTATTTTGTGTACTACAGCTTCAGTTGCTTTAATAATCATCTATCGCCAGCGGAGTCTTTATCAGAAGATTTTGGAAGCAGAAAGATCTGCCCAACTAGAACACAATCTCCTTTCTGAGACGCTGAATGCCAGTATGAACGAGATTTATTTATTTGATGCACAGTCACTTCTCTTCCGGGCTGTCAATGAAGGAGCGTTAAAAAATCTCGGATACAGTCATGATCAAATGCTGTATATGACACCTTTGGATATCAAGCCAGAAATTAATCAGGACCAGTTTACTGCTTTAATTGATCCGTTACTGGAAGGTAATCAGGATTTAGTTGTTTTTGAGACGATTCATGAACGCATTGACCATAGCCGATATCCCGTCGATGTTCACCTACAGATTGTCGATATTGGTACCGACCGTGTGTTTTTAGCAGTTATTCAGGACATCACAGAACGAAAAATGAATGAAGAAAAATTGAAAGTCAGTTTTGAAAAATACAGGGTCCTTTTTCAAACATTTCCATTTGGCGTGATGGTTACCGATCAAGCCGGGAAAATTGTGGAGGTAAATGACGAATCTTCGCGTTTACTCGAATTACCGAAAGAAGTAATTCTTTCACGAACGTATGACAACCCGGATTGGGCGGTTATCCACAAAGATGGTTCGCCAATGGATCCGGCCGAATACCCCAGCAGTCAGGCATTGAAAACCGGAAATCTTGTAGAAAATGTGGAGATGGGTATCAGATTATCAAATGATCGGGTGGTTTGGATTAATAGCGCTGCAGCACCAATTCCATTAAAGGATTATGGGGTGTTAATCCTTATGGCGGATATCAGTGAACGGGTACGGATGGAAAATGAATTAATCGACAGTGAAGAGCGATATCGTAAGCTGGTCGAAAATTCTCCGGATGCAATCTTTATCAATCGAAACGATAAAATCGAATATATGAACACTGCCGGTCTGGATCTTTTTGGTGCCATAGATTCGAGTGAAATCATTGGAAAATCACCAATAGAGTTATTTCACCCTGATTTCCATGAAATGGTAAAACAAAGAATTGAACTTATGCTCATTCGAGATGAACCAGCTCCGACAATTCAGGAGAAAATCATTTGCCTGGATGGGAGCATCCGGGATGTGGAAGTGGCAGCCACACCATTTAGAGACACAACAGGAAGGGCAATTCAGGTCATTTTGCGCGATATTACCGATCGCAAGCAGGCTGAAGAAAAATTAAATGAACAAATCGACGAATTACGCCGCTGGCACCAGGTCACATTGGGTAGAGAAAATCGCATTATGGAAATGAAAGCAGAAATTAACCGGTTACTCCAGACATTGGGTTTACCTGAACGTTATGAAGAAATTACTACCCCAAAATCCTTTGATGAAGCCAAAAATCGATTAATGTAAATCCGGAAATGTCATAAAAATATGGGAAAAATGAATCACGAAGTGCAATAAATATGAATAATGAAAAGAAAACAAATCGTCCTGTAAAATTTGAAATTTTTAATGGAAGCAACCAGAATGAATGATTCTGCATTGATTGCCTTGATCCATAATATCGCATTATTGCTTGCAATCGCTTTATTATTTGATCTGGTTGCTATGCATTGGAAACCGGGAAAGATGGGTTTCAATCAAATTCCCCTGGGTATTTTATTAGGTGGAATCGGCGTGGTTTTGATGTTGACCCCATGGGTTTTCGAAACCGGAATTATTTTTGATACGCGCTCCATTCTCCTTGGAATATCCGGTATATTTTTTGGATTGATACCCACCGTTACTGCCATGATTATCACAGCAAGTTTCCGCTATTACCAGGGTGGAGCAGCCATGTGGGTAGGAATTTCGGTCATCATCGCCACTGGAACGTCCGGTCTGATTTGGCGAAATTTCCGCAAAAACTCACTCGCAACCATCAAACCGATCGAAATATTTATATTTGGTTTGATTATTCACATCATTATGTTGGCATTGATGTTTTTATTACCATTACCGACTGCTCTTAATGTCGTGAAGACGATTGCATTTCCGGTTCTCGTTTTTTATCCAATTGGTACAACACTCCTGGGTATGTTAATGATCAATCGCTTGAATCAGGCTAAATCAAATGTCGAACTTCAAAAAAGCGAAAATCGACTTAGGAGTTTGGTTGGTATTCTGCAGCACACCACAGGGTCAGCTTCCGAATTGCTGGATATTGCCCTGGAAAAAGCGCTGGCATTGACAATGAGTAAGTACGGTTATATCTATATTTATGATGATGAAAAACGGGAGTTTATTCTCAATTCCTGGTCAAAGGATGTGATGGAAGCCTGTGCAGTTGTGGAGCCACAAACTTGTTATGCTCTGGATAAAACAGGTATTTGGGGTGAAGCTGTGCGGCAGGGCAAACCGATCCTGGTCAATGATTTTTCATTGGATAATCCTTTAAAAAAGGGTTATCCTGTTGGTCATGTTCACCTGAACCGATTTTTAACCATTCCAATTTTTGTGAAGGATCGGATCGTCGCGGTCGTTGGTGTTGCGAATAAACAAAATGATTATGATGAATCTGACATTCTGCAATTGACCTTATTAATGGATGCCACCTGGAAGGCAGTTGAGAGAGAAAAAGTCGAAGAAGCACTACGTGAAAGCCAGGAACGTCATAGCGCGATCATTTACAATTTACCCAATTCCATCATCCATGTTTTGGATCGTGATTTGCGTTATCAATTCAATGCGGGTGAGGAACTTAAAAATATTGGCTTAACAAATGAGGATCTGGTAGGGAAAACAATTTTTGAAGTTCTTTCACCGGAATTTGCACAAGGTCTGGCAAAAAAACTGGAAGAAGTTTTTCAGGGAAAAATCATTCAATATGAAGGCAACTACAAGGATTGGTACTATCATATTCATGCTGCACCGATGCGGGATCAAAATGGTGAAATCAAGCAAGCCTTGTTACTCTCGATGAACATGACCAATTGGCGGGAAACAGAGCAGCAACTGCTCAATATCCAGGCTGAGTTAAAATCATTACTGGATGCTGGCGATCAATCCCGCAGAGTTCTGTTGAGTGTAATTGAAGACCAAAAGCTGGCAGAAGAAGAAATTCAAAAATTAAATATCGAGTTGGAGCAAAGGGTGCGCCAAAGAACCGCACAGCTTCAGGTAGCAAATCAGGAACTCGAAGCTTTTTCATATTCAGTTTCTCATGACTTAAGATCGCCACTCCGTGCAATGGATGGTTTTAGTGCAGCTTTACTCTCCGATTATGCAGAACATTTGGATGATAAAGGAAAACATTATCTGGTCCGTATTCAGGAAGCTTCCCAAAGAATGGGAATGCTGATTAATGATTTACTCAATTTATCTTGCGTTACCCGTTCGGAATTCAAACGTGGCAAAGTAAATTTAAGTTCTTTGGCCAAAGAAGTTGCTGATGAATTGTTGAAAGAAGAAAAAACAAACCGGGTTGAATTTGAAATCCAGGAGGATCTGGTTGTAGAGGGTGATTCACAATTATTACGGATCGTTTTTGATAATTTATTCAATAACGCAATCAAATTTTCCAGTCAAAAAGAAAAAGCTGAAATACAATTTGGCATGAAGGAAGAAAATGGTGAAAAGGTTTATTTTGTGTGCGATAATGGAGTAGGTTTTGATATGATGTATGCAAACAAATTGTTCTCACCTTTTCAGCGTTTGCATGGCATTACCGAATTTCCCGGTACTGGTATCGGCTTAGTCACTGTTCAGCGCATTATCAATCGACATGGTGGTCGTGTCTGGCCAAAAGCCGAATTAGGGCAAGGCGCTACATTCTATTTTACGTTGGGAGAATAAATATGAAAGAAAAGACAATCCTGTTAGTAGAAGACAACCCGGATGATGAAGAACTTACCATTATGGCATTAAAACAAAGCAAAATATTGAATCATGTCATCGTCGCCCGGGATGGTGTAGAGGCTTTGGATTATTTATACTGTACAGGTAAATATGCGCATCGCGATCCCAACGAACTTCCGCAATTGATATTGTTGGATTTAAAACTCCCAAAATTAGGAGGGCTGGATGTGCTCCAGAAATTGCGAAAGGAACCACAAACAAAATTTGTGCCTGTAGTGGTGATGACTTCATCCAGCGAAGAAGAAGATATCCTTGCCAGTTATCGTTTTGGTGCCAATAGTTATGTCCGTAAACCGGTTGAATTTCACCGGTTCGTGGATGCTGTTGGTCAGTTGGGTTTGTACTGGTTATTGATCAATGAAACACCACATTCTATGAACAATTCAAAATAAATGGAAACATCCAAGATCCCGCCGTTAAATATATTGATTATCGAAGATTCTGATTTTGACGCTGAATTAATGATCATGCGTCTTCAAACAGAAGGCTTCTCTTTTCAATATACGCGGGTTCAGACGAAAGAAGAATTTCTTGCCGCCATATCACCGGATGTGGACATCATACTTTCGGATTGGTCGCTTCCCCAATTTAGTGGTCTTGCCGCGTTAAAACTGATGAAAGATTTGAAATACGAAATTCCCTTTATCATCATTTCTGGTAGCATCGGTGAAGAGGCAGCCCTGGAAGCGATGCGGCTGGGGGCTTATGATTATATTTTAAAGGACCGTCCAGACAGATTGGGTCAGGCTATCCGCAATGCCTATGAACAGGTCGAACTGCAAAATACCACCCGCAAAGCCCAGGAAGCACTGGCAGCTTCGGAAGCAGAGTTAAGAGCTTTGTTTGCTTCCATGCAGGATTTGGTTCTGGTACTTGATGGTGAAGGGAATTATCAGCGAATAGCACCGACCAATTTTTCGTTGCTGGCAAATCCACCGGAAAAATTGTTGAAAATGAATTTGTCTGATGTCTTTCCACCAGATCAAGCCTATGAATATAAACAAGTTATCAAAAAAGTTTTGCATACGAAAAAGGCAGAATCGATTGAATTTTCATTAAATGTACATGGCGAAATTAAATGGTTTTTTACGACTGTTTCACCAAAGACCGAAGAAAGCGTCATTTGGGTTGAACGGGATATCACTGACCGGAAGAAAGCTGAATCCAGTATTTACTTGCAGTCTGCAGCGTTAAATGCAGCAGAAAATGCAATCCAAATTACGGACCCGACCGGTGCTATCGAATGGGTGAACCCTGCTTTTACGAAATTAACCGGTTATGAAGAAAATGAAATTATTGGGAAAACCCCCAAAGATATGTTGCGATCGGGAATGCACAGTGCGGAATTTTACGAAGGATTATGGGATTTGATTCGATCTGGCAAGTCATTTCATGGGGAAATCATCAATAAGCGAAAAAATGGTGAAATATATACTGAAGACACAACCATCACACCATTAATAGATGCCGAAGGAAAGATTACCCATTATATTACCATCAAGCAGGATATCACCGAACGGAAACGGGATGAAAAAGCGTTGCAGGACCGGGAAGAACGCTA
>CAZPIM010000045.1:0-21697 GCA_964586385.1 uncultured Anaerolineaceae bacterium | reverse complement strand
GTGTGTTCATATCTTGTCTAATTGTATGCAAATTCAAAAAAAATACCCTAAAAAACATATAAAAAAAGATCAACTTTTGCAAGTTGATCTTTTTTTATTATAATTTTTTAGAACTAAACTAAAACTTCTTCAGGAACAATGAATTTCTCATTGGCTTTGCGAACTTCGTCGGTAACGTTGAAGTCTAAATCTGCACCAACCATTTGGCGAACATATTGTTTTACTGTAGAATCCCAGTATTTTTTGGTTACATAATAGACTTTTGCGCCGCCTAATTCATGTTGTACATCTGGCCAGGGATAGCTGGGTTGCGCCATGCCCAAACCCCAACGTAACCAACCATTGTAACTTTCGTAGGTTGCCCACCATTCTTTGCTGCCAATGATTTCAAAACCATAATAGGCTTTGGCATAGTACATGGCTGCACCGATACGACCGCCACGAATTAAAGCCATGGTGTGTAAGCTGATGTTGATATCTTCGTTCATCAAACGACCATTGGCAAAACCTGCCCAGACACCATCGACTAAACCGACGAGTGTATAAGGATCCTTCAAACGTTTTCGTTTCCATCCCAGAATTTCCGAATAAACACGTGAGCCGACAATATCATAAAAGTCGTGGTCAACTTTCATCAATTTTTCCATGTATGTTAACATGGCTGGAACTTCTTCTACTTTAGCTTCGCGGATATACAGGGTACGGCCGTCTTTAAGCTTTAACATTGCTTCCGGGAAAGCAGGAATATTGAGTTTTGGACCTTGAAGCATAGCTTCAACTTCACGGGCATCAATTTCCAATACTTCTTGTGATGCTTTGGTTGGTAATTCGAATTTCACGTTAGTTCTCCTTTGAATAAATTAAATCGGTAAATTAAATTAGCTCAAATTTTCTTTGCTAATCTTATTTAAACTTTCAACATGAGCGGGATTTGTTGCATCGCCATATTTTGTTTTTGGCAATTGAGCTTTTTTAGCCATCAATTCTTCATACTCATCGTCTTCAACAAAAGCAACACAACGACCGATGGAAGCTTCGCCATCGACAAAACGCCATGGGAAGAAACCAACCTGGACACGGCGGTTTAACAATAAGTCCAGGTCACCGCCAATACATTCTGCGTGAATGATCCCTTCAGGGAACATTTCCAGATGCATTAATTGGTACTTGTCATCTGTAAAAAACTCATCCAGGGTTAAGCCAAATTTTTTCTTGAACACACGTTCCGCCTGTTTGGTCTGGCGTGGCATCCAGGTTTTTAAAATTGTATTCATCGGATGATCTGCACTACCACAATCCACACCGATCCAACGCAATTTCTTTGCTTTTGCCCATTCTGCAAATTCGCGATCCGGACCTGGGTGCATGACCATATACCGAACTTCGCTCGCAGTGGGTTGATCCCAACCAAAATGGTGATAACCCGTATGGATAATTAAAATATCACCTTCGCGTACTTCCACACGTTCTTCAATCATTTTACTGGTATAAATGTCATAATCGGCAACCACATCACTGAGGTCAACAATCGCGGCATCATGTGTCAGGAAATCCATGGTTAAGGAAGCCATATCTTTACCAGGCGTATGGAAATGAATTTCTCCATCCATATGTGTACCCAGGTGATTTGAATGGGTTAAGAGCTGACCATTTGCTCCATTGGGAGCAAGACGTTTAAAATACTTTACCTGTAATGGTTCATAAGTTGGCCATGCAGGCGTTCCGATTCCGAGAGGAATTGAGAGATCAATTAATTTCATACTTTTCTCCTTTTAGATTTTTTTACTTGCGTTTCAAACACAATCTGTAATTTCCAACAAAATAAACGTATATGGATCTATTCCATATCGTTTGCAACAAAGGGGGTAGATATTAAATTACTTGAAAGAAAAATTCGCGATAGGTAATTCAAGAGACTATTTTTTCGCCACATATTCCTAAACTAGATCAAAAAACGTCCGATAAATGTAAATCGATAGAAATACAACAATAAAACACTACCAGTAATAATTATAATCCCTGAAATATAGGAATGGGATTTTCGTTCAAAAGATCTGGCTCTTGAAATTGGTCAAATTCGATTTAATGATTGTCTGACAATATCAATTGTAAATTTATTATCCACTTTTTTTTTTGAAAGTCAAGGTTCGTTGCTGGTATTTTCGATGGTTTAGTGATTTAATCATTGAAAGTTTATGACGAATGGATAAACAGAAATGGCAAATTCAAGCACCGTGATTGGGCATATTGCTTATGAATGGTTATCCCAATCTCCCGGGATGATCATTTTGGGAATCACATCGAAAGGTGTTTTCTTAAAATTATCTACAGAAAAAATAATTTTCATGACCAACAATCCGGATTATGGCCCGATAAATATTTTTACTGAATCCGACTTTCCGAAACCTTGGAAAATTCATGATTCCATTCAAGTGGAACTATCGGAGCATTCGATATCCTTTCTTCATGAACATGCACTTTTTGATTTGTCTCCATATCAAATCTGGAAAATTCTGGATCCCCCGCTTTACTCAATTTCTGTTTCGGAACAAAATCATCGATTGCAACAGGCCGCCAGGCAGATCAGGATTATCAAAGGGCAGGAGGGGTTCAGCCTTTTTCTCAATATGATAAATGGCGAACCTCCTGTGAATTTGTCCCAGCAATTATCGGAAATATGGGAACACATTCAGCAAATTCGATCAGCTTTTCTTGCCCGGGATGAAATCAAAATAATTCAACATGCAACGCCGATCATCGGTTATGGGCGTGGTTTAACGCCCTCCGGTGACGACTTCTTTTGTGGACTACTTTTCACACTCAACCGGTTAATCGTGGAACAGAAATTCCTGAATTTTTTACATTCTGCCAATCAGCTAATTTTGACTATTGCTGAAGAAAAAACAAATTCCATTAGCCAGAGTCTGCTTTATTGTGCAACAAGAGGAAGTGCAGATGTACGCATAAAAAACGCTGTAGATGTTTTGATCGATGGATCAATTGATTTCAAAGACCAAGCCATGCAAATGACCCGATATGGGCATTCATCTGGTGCAGATTTATTTGTTGGAATTACAATTGCGATCCAAATCTTGCAGGAAAGTATGGAGGCAATATAAATGGAGAATCCCATTCCGCAATTCTGCCCTGTCTGTAAATCACAAGTTGGGGTGTTTCGCGTGGTCGATTTGTATTTTGCTTTCCAGGGGCATAAGCCGGAAATTTTATCCGGATTTTCACTAAGCAAGACTAAAAAGACTGATTTGCTTAAATTATTTTCCCCACCATTAGTCGAACGTCAACCGATCTGGCGAATTTTACACCCGGATATTCTTTTCAGTTCTGTTGGGTTCGCTTTGGTCGTAATGACCCTTTTCCTTTTTGTGGATAATAAACCATGGATAAATAACCTGTATCTGCTCGGTATACTATCAGTTACGTATTTGCTTCTTCGCAAACGTTTTGTCAGGTCATTTACCAATAATCAACTTTTGCGAGAGAACTTGCGAATTGAAGCGGTCAAGAAAGCAGATATCTGGTCTTCAGCAATTTATTGTGAACAAGATGATATTGTATTTATACCGGAAGGTAACAAGACATATTCACCTTCGGAATTTTCTGAACAATTCCTACTTAAATAGTTGGCTGGTCAGGTGATGTAATATGCTGTGAACAGTTCAATAAACTAATTCTAATCCTACAAACTGGCCGTTAATATTTCCTTCTGTAAATCGATCAACTTAGAAATACCGTGTTCTGCCAAGTTAAGCAAGGAATTCAATTGTGAACGTTGGAATGGATGTCCTTCAGAAGTTCCCTGAATCTCAATAAACTCACCTTTTTCACTCATTACGACATTCATATCAACATCAGCTTTTGAATCTTCGACATAACACAAATCCAAAATTTCATGACCGTCCAAAATACCAACACTCACAGCCGCAACCGGTTTTTGAAGAACCTGTGGGTCGCAAATACCTTTTTTAATAAGGTCATTTAATGCAATCGCCAGAGCAACATACCCGCCTGTTATGGATGCTGTTCGCGTTCCACCGTCTGCCTGTAATACATCGCAATCCAATAGAATTGTTCTTTCACCCAATTTTGAAAGATCAACAGCTTTTCGCAAAGATCTGCCAATCAAACGCTTGATCTCCTGGCTGCGTGCTCCGGGTCCTTTGGTTTCCCTTTCTGTACGGGTATGCGTAGCACGCGGTAACATGGCATACTCGGCTGTCATCCAGCCTTTCCCTTTTCCCGCCATCCAGGCTGGAACACTTTCCTGAATGGTGACATTGCATAAAACCCGCGTCTTTCCCATTTGGACCAGGACAGAACCTTCCGGGTAATCGATGAAATTGGAGAAAAATTTTACAGATCGCAATTCACCTGATTTACGACCATCTATCCTTAAAAAATCTGATTCCATAAATTTTAAAACCTTAGCGAACATCAGAACTCATAGGAATTTTCACGAAATCGAACTTTACAAAATGTTGTTCGAGACAAAAACGTAATTATTCACCAGTAATTTCTTTCGCGCGCATTTCCATTTGATGGCGAAGTTTCTTTGAATCACGTGGATACGACCAATAGAACAAAGTAAAGAGTGCGGCACAGATAATCCATGGGAAAGGTATTGTCCAAACCATTGCTTCCGTAAACCCGATACTATCGGCTAATCGACCAGCAATATAGGCGGCAATAGCCGCAAAGCCACTTTCTATAAATGTCGTCATGGCAAAGGCTGTTCCACGCAATTCAGGTGGTACTGCTCCTTGCATCATGGGTTCTTTTGCACCTTTTCCCGGCCAACTTATCAATAACGCGGTAACAACACATAATCCGATCAACGCACCAAATGGCCATTCCTGCGTTTTAGTAAATAAAATATAGGTTAAGGGAATACCGCTAATTATCGATATTTGACCAACAGCCGTTCTGCCATATTTGGGGCTTTTTGATTCTGCCCAATCGCCCAAAAATCCGCCAATAATATTGGAAAGTGCTGTACCAACCACAATACCTGCAAAAGCAACCGTGGCATTTTGTTCTGATAACCCTTTCACATTGACAAACCAGGTAATTAAGTAAAGACCCATTACCACCCACGGCATTGTGCCAGCCAGACCCTGTAAAATCGCCACCCAAATTGTCGGTATGGAAAGCACTTTTTTTATATCACTGAATTTAACTTTGTATTTGGCAGCATCTGATTCTGTAATTTTTCCCGCCAATTCCGGCTCTGAAGCACCACGGACTGGTTCTTCTACCAGAAACCAAATAACCAATCCGGAAATAAAACTAAAGACACCCATCGCAATAAAACCCCAGCGCCATAACGTTGGTGAAGCCAACATACCCAAACCGAGGGTGCCGATAACAATTCCAAGTACACCAATCGATTCCAAAATACCCAACGCCTTCCCTCTTTGTTTTGGAGGAAATGTATCGGACATTATTGAGAATGTTGCGGGCATTAAACAACCCAAGCCAATACCGGAAATCGCCCGAATAATTAAAAGCTGGCCAAAATCCTGAGTCAAACCACAAATAGCGGTCCAGATACCCCAAATGCCAGTACCAATCAAAATCACTTTTTTCCTGGAATAACGATCGGCTGCATATCCCCAAAAAGGAGCACTTATAGATTGCAATATGTTTTTAATTGTGCCAATTGTCCCTAAATTTGTATAGCTTAAACCCCATAAGGATTGCAGCGTGGGAAACAAAACTGACATGGTTTGCCCTTCACCCTGATCAATGAAATATCCAAATGCAAGTGCGAATAGAGTGCGCCAACGACCACGAATTTTCGTTTCTTTTTTTGCTGGAATAGCAACCGATTCAGTTGTCATGTCGTTCTCCCGGGAAAAGATTCTGGAAAAGTATAGATGGATTGTAGAAAAATAAAACTGGTGTGTCAAGTTTTTTTCACTGTCGGGTTAGGTAGCAATTTTCAATTATCCGTTAATTTTGCAGGACCAAAAATTGAGACGAATGCACAAAAGAAGTGCAAAAACTGTACAATTTAAGAATGATGAAAAACAAACTAACCTATCCAACGCTGCGCCGGATCCGACATATTATCGTTGTCTGGGTCATTGAGACATTTGCGCTTATTTTGCTGGATATATGGTTACCGGGTCTCTCCATCCAATCAGGTGAAACGGCTGTTTTAGCTATCGCATTGATTGGCTTACTCAATGCAATTTTACGTCCGATCATACTTTATTTAACGATCGCAATTACCGTTCTGACAGTTGGGCTTTTTTCATTTTTAATCAATGTTGTCATTGTTTTAGTCGTGATCAAGATAATCCCGGGAGTCATCATTTACAATGGGCAAACTGCCATCCTGGTAGTTTTAGGAATTACATTGATTAATTTAGTGGTGTCAGAAATTCTCGCTTTGGATGAAAATGATTCTTATCACAGGTTCGTTATTTCCAGATTTAGCAGAAATTCTAACGAAAAAAAAGAACAAAATTCAACCGGTGTGCTCATCATTCAGATCGATGGATTATCTAAAACGATTTTTGAAAGAGCGATGAAACAGGGAATAATGCCCTCGCTGGCATTTTTGTACCACCAAAACAAATACAAACTGGAAGAATGGTTTAGTGGACTACCTTCGCAAACATCTTCCTGCCAGATGGGAATCATCTATGGAAAGAACGATGATATCCCGGCTTTTCGATGGTATGAAAAAGAAAACCAAAAACTCATTGTTTCCAATCACCTCAACGACACGGCATTAATTGAATCCAGATATCGTCTTGATGATAGTCTGTTGGGGAAAAATACCTCAAGCATTGGAAATATGTTTTCAGGTGGGGCAGAAAAAAGTGCTATGACAATGAGCCAGTTACCAACAGGCCGGCAAATTGCCAGGCGTTCCGGACTCTTTTACAATTTTTTTCTCAACCCTTATAACTTTATTCGTACATTTTTCTTAATCTTTTTAGAAATTTTTCGTGAGTATTATCAGAAAATTGTTCAGATCATTAAAAATCGTAAACCTAGAATTAGACGCTCGTTTATCTTCGCTGTGGAACGTGCGTTAGCAGCAGTTTTTTTAAGAGAGCTAACCACACATATCATTATTGAAGATATGTTTAGCGGATTTCAAACAATTTATGCAACGTATGTAGGATACGATGTGGTCGCCCACAAGACTGGAATTGACAGTTCCTCGACACACTCCGTCCTGCGTAGTATTGATAAACAGTTTGAACGTATTATTAATGCAAATAAGCTCACAAAAAGAAAATATTCCATCATTTTTCTCTCCGACCACGGGCAGAGTCAGGGATCGACATTTCGACAGGTTTTTGGATTGCCTCTCGAAGATTTAGTCAAACAATTCATTTCTGATCATTATTCCATTGTGGGTGCTGGAGCATCCGAAGAAATCAAAGGGTATGTAAATTCTTTATTGCAGGAAGCATTGGCACCTCACAGGAAAGTAAATCAATCAGCCAGGAAAATTTATCGTCACCTCTCAACCGGAAAAGGGACATTCACTTATTTTGACCTTCCACCAAGAAGTATGGTTAAGCCTACCGACCTGATTATTTGCCCCTCCGGAAATATGGCAATGATTTATTTCCCTTTCAATCAGCAACGCATGAGTTTTGAACAGATTTCGGATATGTTTCCGGACCTGATCGCAAATATTGTCAGTCACCCAGGTATTGGATTTGTTATGGTGGCTTCCGAAGAACATGGAACAATGCTAATCCACTCCAATGGAATCAATTTCCTTACAAAAGACCAATTTGAAGGAAGTGATATATTAAAGGATTTTCCAATTGAGGTCAGGTCTCAATTATTAAAACTTAACGGGTTTCAGCATAGCGGGGATTTAATCATTTTCTCTGCAACTGATGCAGAAACCCTGGAATCCCCGGCCTTTGAGGATTTAATTGGACACCATGGCGGGTTAGGCGGATTACAGACTCAGGCAATGGTGTTTTTCCCCCAAGAACTCGAATGGGAAAATCCGGTTTCTGACTCCACCCAAATGCATCAAGTGCTTAAAAAATGGAAATTTAAAATTCAAAAGTCTGATTTGTAGACCAACAAAAATGTTTAAATGATTGAAAATCGGAAAAATATCTTTTATTAACGAACTTAGAAATCAAAATCGATTAACGCCAAAAAACATTTCAATAAGAAAATTATTACAAAGGAATTTTCTTGAAAGGTAGCAATTATTCGACAAGTTTCTTCCGAAGAGCAAGCGCAACTGCTTCGGAACGATTTGTTACTCCTAATTTACTTAATACGTGACTTACATGTGCTCTTGCGGTTGATCTTGAAATGACTAATCTTTGTGCTATTTCAGGATTACTTAATCCATCAACCAGTAATACCAAAACTTCACGTTCACGCGCAGTCAGATCCTCACCTGGCATAGGATTTTGGGTGTTAAGGATTAATTCTTGCGCAACTTCAGGAGACATGGAAGGCTTTCCATGATGCGCATTTCTAATTGCTTCTACCAAATCCTCACCGGTTATATTTTTTAATAAATATCCAATAGCTCCTGCTCTTAACATTTCTTGGACCAGATCTTTATCCTGGAAACTCGTTAATCCGATTACCTGTATGTCCGGAAATTTCGCGCGAATCAAACGAGTTGCCTGAGCGCCACCCATTTTTGGCATCACAATGTCCATCAGGACAACATCGGGATGATATATTTCACAAATTCGAATAGCTTCTTCTCCGCTGTCCGCCTCTGCCACTAATCTCATATCATTTTGAACTTTCAAATAAGTCGATAAACCGCGTCTTACCATATCATGGTCATCAACAATTACGACTTGTATTTGTTTTCCCATTTCCATTTTAACCCACCCTTCCTTGCCATTCTACATTAATCAGTGTTCCATTCCCCTTATTGCTTTCAATTGTCAGCTCCGCCTTAATGAGCTCTGCTCTTTCATTCATGATACCTAATCCAAAATGATTGATTTCGATTTCGTCTGGATTAAATCCTATACCATCATCACGAATTTCCATTCCTACTGAAATGAAAACCTCATTTATTGTATGTGATTCTAAAATAATTTCCACATGTTTTGCATGGGCATGTTTCACAATATTATTTAATGCTTCCTGTGCAATACGATAAAAACTGATATGGACATCTTCCGGTAAGATATTCGAAAAATGTGAGGAAAAGTCCACCTTTACACCGGTTTTTCCGCTCACTGCTTCGGAAAGTTGACGAATTAATTCTGGAAGTTTGGTTTCAATTACAGCAGAAGGACGCAATTCTATTAATAATGTTCGCATCTCTGCTAAAGCGCCTCTGCTCAATTGGCGCATTTCTTTCAGCATTTTCTTCCCTTCCTGTGGATCTTTTTCCAACAACGCTGGCAATGCTTCAGCGATCATAGATGCTGAAAACAATGTTTGTGTAACTGCATCATGAAGATCGCGCGCTAAACGATTTCTTTCTGCTGTTACAGCCATTTGTTCTGCCGATTCGCGCAAATTTGCATTTCCAATCGCCAGAGCAGCCTGATCTGCAAATGATGAGGCTAGCTCGACCTGCTCGTTGCTGAATTTTTTCTCTTCATGATAGATCATGACAAAACTTCCAAACAAATCCACCCCGGACAATACAGGAATCATGAGCATGGATCGTATCGGAAACCGATCAATGAATCGATTTTGATTTTGAAGGTTGAGAAATTCATTTAAATCGTTAATTCGTAAAACTTTTCCGGATTTCGCCAGATCGCCTAACCAATTAATAAACTCAGGGGATTTTTCTATTTCCTCGTCTGTACAAAGATCTTTTAATTGGATTCTTCCCTGAGATTCTTTTACACTCACACAAGTGACCGGGTCTGATTTGATCCCCAGAAGTAAAACCAGATCGGCGTTCGTCAATCGATTGGCTGAACTGACAATAAAATTGAGGCTTTCCTGAAGGGATTGGTTTGAGTTGAGGATACCCAGGACATTTTTTAAGCCTTCCGCAACCTGACGTTTTTGCTCAATTTCGGCTGTTCTTTCTTCCACCATTTCTGAAAGTTCTTTGTTTCTTTTTTGGACCGATCTGACCTTAATATAATAGCCAGCACCTGCCAACAATCCAATCATCAGCAACAATCCCCATTGAAATATTGGCCGTTCCCAAAAAGGTGGAGAAATTTTGATATGAATTGTTTTCCCTTCAAGATTCCAGACACCATTTTCATTTGCGGCAATTAATAGCAATTCATAATCACCACCAGGTAAATTTGTATATCGCCCAAAACGTAAATTGCCAATCAAATTCCAATCTTTATCAAAACCACGCAAAAAATATGCATATTGATTGGCTTCCGGTTGTTGGTAACTTAATCCTGAAAAAGAAAATTCAAAATAATTCTGCGGCCATTTAAGTTCAACTGAATCAATGTACTCAATCGACGTTTCTCCGTTGACTGGTTGACCCCCAATCGTAAAAGAGGATAGTACCACCGGTGACAGGTAAGGATTATCCCGGATATGGTCGGGGAAAAATGCTGTTACGCCATTTACTCCTCCGAAAAATAATTCACCACTGGTACTTTTGAAATAGGCGCGTTCGTTAAATTCATTGCTTTGTAACCCGTCTTTAACATCAAAATTTTCAAAAGATTCTAATTCCGGATTAAATTTCGAGATGCCATGGTTTGTACTCAGCCAAAGATTTTTGTGTTCATCTTCCAGAATCCCATAAACGGTATCATTTGCAAGTCCGTCTTTTTGAGTGAAATTCCAAAAAATCCCGGCTGTGGGATCAAATCGATTAATTCCACCGCCATAAGTGCCAACCCATATGATTCCACTTTCATCTTCATAAAGGGACAGAATAAAATCGTCACTCAAACTAAAATCATTATTTGGATCATTTTGGTAACGGGAGATATTCCCGGTCAAGGGATCTAATTGATAAAGCCCATAGCTGGTTCCCAGCCAGATTTGACCTTTTTGATCCTGGATTATGGAGCGAATTCTAATTTTCAATTGACTGACGGGATCCCCAGTATCCAGTTGAAAATGTTGATATTGATCAGTTTCAGGATCTAATTTATCTAACATACCATTTGCCGTACCAATCCAAATAAAACCTTCCTGATCCTCCATCAACACACTGACGGTATCGTTACTGATGCTATTGGTTGTGACCGGACTGAAACGATAATGCTCAAATGTTTCATAAATCGAATCATAACGATTGACACCACCGGAATCTGTTCCAAACCATAATGTTCCCTTTGAATCTTCTAAAATGGCTGTGATAAAGTCATCGCTCAAGCCATCTTTGTTTTCCGGTTCAAATGTAAAATGTCGATAATGGTTTGTCCTGCGATCTAAACGATCCAAACCTTGAACAGTACCTATCCAAAGATATCCTTTTTTATCTTCCTTTATCGCAAAAACCTGATTATTAATTAAAGAATCAAGTTGGTCAGGGAGATTGTGAAAATGAAGGAACTGCTTGGTGGTTAAGTCCAATAAATTAATGCCATTGGCGGTAGATAACCAAATCATACCGGATTCATCCTGGAAAATATGATTAATGATATTGTCACTAAGACTATTAGGATTAAATGCATTTTTCTTAAATTGGATAAACTTTTCCTGTTCCGGTTGAAATAAATTTAAACCCTGGCTTGTGCCAATCCAAATCAAGCCTGATTGGTCCTCAAAAATTGACAATACATTTTTTTCAGAAAGACTGCTTTTATCCATGTCTCTTGGCCGGTACCAAACACCATCACGTGTTGCCAATGAATAGACAAATAATCCATCCGAAGTTCCCAGCCAGATCAATCCCGCTCGGGTGGGGTAAATTTCGTTTACAGATATTCCTTTGTTTAAAAAATCATCTTCCAAATTTGTTGGAAGCTCGAGATAGCTTTCCATTACCGGATCAAACACCATTAACCCTGCAGCAGTTCCAACCCAAATTTCACCTTCCGGATCTTCATAAAGCGCATAAATGACGTTGGATAAAATAGGCGAATCACCGTTTCGAGTAAAAGGATAACGGGTAAAGGTATTCGTTTCCGGATCAAACAGGTTTAGACCTGCTTCCGTTGCAATCCATAAACGACCTGTCGAATCGAGGATTAAGTCATTTACCACATTGTTAGATATGGATCGGTCCTGTGTGAGGTCGTTGGTAAAATGAGTAAATATTCCGGACCTCGGATCCAGTCGATTAAGACCATTATCCGTACCGATCCATAAAATCCCCTCATCATCAACTAAAATGTCATAAATGATATTATCACTGATTGAATTGGCGTCTTCCAGATCATGCCGAAACACTTCGATTTGATATCCATCAAATTTATTCAGACCATCGAATGATCCAAACCATAAAATGCCGAGCTGATCCTGCACACCAACCGTGATAGTCGAATTGGATAGACCTTGCTGTAATCCAAGATGTTCGAAACTCAATTCGGGATTTTTAAAAACATTAAGTGCATAAACTTTTGGATCATTACTTTCTATTGGTGATTTTAAATTTGACGGGAATGGAGGCAATTTCTGTTTGGAATCCAAATCAGAAAAATTACAGGAATTCAGGAAAAAAATAATACAAATCGCATAAATCGATATTGGAAAATATCTTGAAAACAAGAAACCTTTCTTCATAGCTTCTATTCTAATCAATTTCTTTGATAAAACCACCTGATCATTAAAAAACTATCAAAAATATATGTATTTCAAAAAATTTCACAAAATCTACTAAAATAAGACTGATAAAATGAAGTACTACTATCGGGAGCAATTCATGGAAATAATAAAAATCGCGAAATTAGTGCCAAATGCAATCATTCCTACACGCAAGCATGTTGACGATGCCGGAATTGATATCTTTTCCTCTCAGGATGTTGAGATTCCTGCTTTATCGCATACAATCGTTTCGACTGGAATTACTGTTGAATTACCAAAGGGATTTGTTGGACTACTCAAGCCGAAAGGCCGTAATAACCACATTTTAGGTGCCGGTGTTGTGGATGCAGGTTACCAGGGCGAAATCCTGGTGAAAGTGTTTAATCCAATAAATCAAGTAATGCAAATAAAAACGGGAGATGCAATCGGGCAACTTCTGGTATTACCGATATTAACGCCATCGGTTCTGGAAGTAGATATTTCCGAGATTCACCAGGATGACTCACAACGTGGCGGGACAGGTGGAATTGTTTCTCAATACACACCTTAGAAGCAAATTTGCTCAAGTGAATTTAAGATGAACAATAAACTTGCAGACGAATCTTGAAACTAAACCAAAATTTAACAAATTTTTAATAAAACTCTAATCATTAAAAATTGCAATCAGGTGTAAATTTATTAACGAAAGACAATAATTTCATTTTTCCCAGGAGGGGTCAATGATTTTAGTTTCGAACGTGTCAAAATCGTATGGGGCAATTAAGGCGCTTATTGATGTTTCGCTGACAATTAAAAAGGGGGAAATCGTTGGGCTATTAGGTCCTAACGGTGCAGGTAAAACAACATTAATTAAGATTATCACAGGATATTTACAACCTGATTCTGGAAATGTCCAGGTTGAGGGGCAGGATATTATAAACAACACCGAGATCATTCAGAAGCGAATCGGCTACTTACCGGAAAATGCACCGCTTTACCCTGAACTCATGGTACAAGAGTATCTGCAAATGATTTGCGATCTCCGCCAAATATCACCCGAAAACCAAAGCTCTGCCTTAAGCGAAGCGGTCCAGGCAGTCAAACTGGAAGAAGTCCTCACTCGGAAAATTGGACAATTGAGTAAAGGTATGCGGCAAAGGGTTGGTTTGGCACAGGCAATCATTCATAAACCGGAAATCTTAATTTTAGATGAACCAACGGTTGGCTTGGATCCTACGCAAATCGTTGAAATCCGCCAATTAATTAAGAGAATAAGCAAACACTCGACTGTGTTGTTTTCGACACATATCCTTTCCGAAGTCGAGGCAATTTGCGACCGTGTCATTATTATCATGAATGGAAAAATTAAAACCGATTCTTCCTTAGATGAAATCTCAAATACGAACAATGCAATTCTTGTTCTAGATGAAGACGTAAAGAACGTAATTCAGGATTTGAAAAAAATAAGAGATGTTACACAAGTGACGAAACAATCGAAATCCGGTGAATTGTTCGTTTATTATATTGAAGGAAAATCAAAATCCGATCTGACACCACAAATTTATCGAATGGCTGCAGAAAAACAATGGCCAGTGCGTGAGCTAAAACGTGATATACGGACGCTTGAAAATGTCTTTAATGAATTAGCCATTGCCGCATGAGGTTTGTATGAGACAAATTTTAGCCGTTACAAAAAAGGAAATCAGAGGATATTTTGGCTCGCTTTTAGCCATGATATTTCTTGGTACATTTATCGTCGCGATTTTATTTACATTTTTCTCCATTGAATTATTTTTTGGACGGGGAATCGCAGATGTCCGCCCGATGTTCCAATGGATGCCGATTATTTTAATCTTTCTGATTGCTGCTTTAACAATGCGATTGTGGAGTGAAGAGCAACATTCCGGAACGATTGAAGTGCTGTTGACACTACCCACCAATGGGTTTAAATTGGTGATTGGTAAGTTCCTGGCAGTAATCATCATGGCCGGTCTGGCACTTTTACTTACGTTACCATTACCGATCATGGTTTCATTGTTGGGAAATCTGGATTGGGGACCGGTTTTCGGTGGTTACCTCGCCAGCCTTCTGATGGCTTCTGCCTATGCCGCAATCGGGCTATTTGTTTCATCCCGTTCAGACAATCAAATCGTTTCATTAATTGTGACCGTATTATTAGGTGGTCTCTTCTATATTATTGGTGCAGATTCGTTTACAGGTTTGTTTAGCGGTTCTGTAATTGATATTTTACGGGCAATTGGTACCGGTAGTAGATTTG
This sequence comes from uncultured Anaerolineaceae bacterium, assembly GCA_964586385.1. GTDB lineage: Bacteria > Chloroflexota > Anaerolineae > Anaerolineales > Anaerolineaceae > UBA6170. The sequence continues at coordinate 6,762 of CAZPIM010000045.1, read as the reverse complement.
AGAGCATAGAACGCGGTGTAATTGATCTGAGAGATCTTGTATATTATCTCTCAATCTGTGCAATATTTTTGACCTTGAATATCATTTCAATTGATAGCCAACGATGGTCCAAAGCACAGAAAAATTATCGCAACAATCAACTTCGTACCATGTCTTTAATTTTGGCCAATCTGGTACTGATCAATGTATGGCTTTTTCCTTTGCAAGGTTTGCGATTGGATTTGACAGCCCAAAAAGAATTTACCATTTCGCAAACCACAAAGGATTTAGTCAGCAATCTGCAAGAGCCGCTCACGATTAAGGCTTATATCAGTGAAAAAACGCATCCTCTTTTATCACCTTTGGCACCTCAGATCAACGATATGCTGCGTGAATACGAGATCGCTTCCGATGGTCAAATTGAAACGGAAATCATTGACCCACTCCAGGATGTAGAAGCTGAGACTGAGGCGAATCAATCCTATGGAATTAAACCCACCCCATTTCAAATCGCAGGACGAAATGAATCATCGATTGTCAACGCTTACTTTGATATTTTGGTCAGATACGGAGATCAATCGGTGGTGTTGGGTTTACAAGATTTGATTGAAACGAGTAATTCGACTTCAGGAATTATTGTCCAACTAAAAAACCTTGAATACAGCCTTACGTCTGCAATAAAGAAAGTTGTTTATGGTTTTCAAAGTATTGATTCTATTCTTTCCGCCATGGTTGAGCCAGTCAAACTAACTCTTTTTATTTCTCAATCACTCCTACCAGAGAACGAAATCGAAATTGCCAATATGGTGATTCAGGCTGCTAATAACATTCAGGAGCTATCGAATAGTAAATTAATATTCACGATTATCGACCCGGACACACAGGATGCGGCTATTCCCAGGCAAGAATTAATCGAAACATACGGGATTGAACCCTACCCGGTAGCTCTCTTTTCCAACGATTCATATTTTTTTCATTTGCTTTTAGAAAATGGCGACCAAAACCAAATCATTTATCCACCTACCAGTGCTAATGAAGCAGAAATTCGCACTTCGATAGAGTCGGCATTAAAAAGGACAGCCAGCGGGTTTTTGAAAGTGGTTGGATTTTGGGTCCCACCAAGTGAAGTGACTCAGGATATGTTTGGAAATTATTCCCAACCTTTATCTACCTATAACATCATTCAACAACAATTGGGTGAAAATTATGAAATGCAAGCAATTGATCTGAGTAAGGGGTATATTCCGGATAATATCGATGTCTTTCTTTTGGTCGCTCCGGAAAATCTGACAGAAATAGAGCAATTTGCCATTGATCAATATCTCATGCGGGGTGGATCTGTCATTGTTGCAATGAGTAATTACAAACTGGATTTAGATCAAATCAACGGATATCTGGCTCTTTCACCAATCGATAATGGTCTCAACCCCCTTTTAGAAAATTATGGGGTTTCCATCTCCAACGAACTTGTTTTGGATAGCCAGAATGCACCTTTCCCTGTTTTAGTTAATCGCAATATCGGAAACTCCCAGGTTCAGGAAATCCAGGCGATTCAGTACCCATATTTTGTGGACGTACGCCAGGATGGAATGGATGAGGAAAATATGATCGTTTCAGACCTGGCAACAGTCAGCATGAATTGGGCGTCACCTGTCACAATCGATGCGGATAAGAACAAAGATCGCAAAACTACAATCCTTCTTTCTTCCAGCGCCGGTTCCTGGTTGACGACAAACACAAGCATTCAACCCGATTATGGAACCTATCCGGATAGCGGTTTTGAAAGTGGTACAGCATTCTCATCTTATCCTTTAGCGGTTCTGGTCGAAGGCAAATTTGGAAGTTATTTTACTGACAAGGTCATTCCGTCCATTACAACAACCGGTGAAGATGGGGCAACTATTACGAATGCTGCAGCCAGTTCGGTGATTGAACAATCTCCAGAAAGTGCACGTTTGATTGTTTTTGCCAGTGCTGCATTTATTGATGATGTTCCCCTCCAACTTTCTGCGAATCTAACCCAGGATTATTATTTGAACAATTTGCTTTTAATGCAAAACGCCGTTGACTATTCCGTTGAGGATACAGACCTTTTGACAATTCGATCACGTGGCAGAGCTACCCGTGTCCTGGCATCTTTAACCGATGACCAAAAAACCGGGTGGGAAATCGGCACATACATCTTAAGTGGGTTGTTATTAATAGGCATTTATAGTCTCTGGCAATATCAAAAAAGGAAGATAAAGCCACTTTCAATCTCTCATACACATGAAAAAGCCGTGAAAAGGGAGGTGGATCATGAATAAATTACAAAAAATCCTGGCCGGCGTATTATGCCTTCAATTGTTATTGGTAGCACTGGTTATCGTCATCAATCAACCAAAGACCATTGCTGATGAACCATTATTGACGAATTTGGCAGATGAAAAAGTCACCTCCATTCAAATTTCTGATAATGAAAACAACACCGTTACATTAGAAAAAGTGGGTGGAAATTGGGTGTTAGCCAATACTGGAAATTATCCGGTCATTACAGAAAATGTTACTGACTTATTAGAAAGTATGCGCATTATAAGAACGAGCCGGTTAGTCACAAACACAAAAGCCAGTCACCAAAGATTGGAAGTGGAAGAAGACAATTTCCAAAGAAAAATTGAAGTAAAAATGACAGATGGTAGTTACACAGTATTAATCGGATCTACGCCTGCGCAAAGCAATGTTCATGTCCGATTATCCAACCAGGATTCGGTCTACCTGACGAATGCCATTTCGACCACCAAAGCCAACGCTCAGGTTTCAAATTGGGTTGACACTTCCTTAATTCAAATTCCAAGTGATAGCGTAAATAGTATTGCTGTGACCACACCCAATGGATTGTTACAATTTGAATTAGGACCGGACAATCTATGGAAATGTCTCCAATTTTCATCAGAGGAATCATTGGATATTTCCAAATGGACAACCTACTTGACTGCCTTTACCAACCTGAGAATGGTTGCGCCAGTTTCTGATTTGATCGATGAAAGTTATGGTCTTGCATCACCTGTGGCTAAAGTTGTCATCCAATATACAGAAAATAATGAATCAAAAACGGGTGAATTGTTGATTGGTAAGCAGGATGAAAATGATTCTAATTATTACGCGAAGTGGTCAAACTCACCCTATGTGGTAAAAATAGCCTCCTTCAATGCAGAAAGAATGATTAACATCACGCTATCAGAATTGATCAGTGTGCCTGAGACTCCAACCAGTACACCATAATGCACGTCTAAATAGAGTCTTTTCCAACACAACTATTATTTGTTGCTTCAGACCGACCAAAATATAAAGGCGAACATCACTTCAAAGGTGTATTCAAAGGAACGGTCTGAAGTAACATTCCCATACGCACCTTAATGGTTGCGATCATTTCGGCATTGTCAGATTTTTCTGCCAGTTCTGATGCAGTTTCATACGCCTTATAGGCATCCGCGTATGCTCCTTTGAATTCATATGCCTGACCAATATATAAATATCCTTCTGCAGACTCCGGATTGATCTCAACCAATTTCTGCGCATCAGCTAATCCCAGATCGAACATCCCGCCATTAAATTCATAAAATGTTTTCGTTAAATAATAATCTTCCAAACTTGCGACGATATCTTTTGCTTGTTGGAAAGATTGTTGTGATGATACGTTATCACCCAGTTGTTGAAATAAAACACCCTGCCAGATTAATAATTCATAGTTATCCGGTTCATAACTTAGCGCAGATTGGATCTCAATTAATGCACTGTCCAGATCGCCAGCACTGATCAACCGGTCGGCGGTTTGTTCATGCCTGATACGAGCCTGCACTTCCGGTGGGGGTGCAAAAAACTGTTGATAAATAAAAATAACCGCCACGAACAATAAAATGATAACAGCAGCAATGGTTATTGACTTTTTTAAATTCTTTTTCTGGATTTGCTTAATATACTGATCGAGGTACCACCACCACGAATCTTCTATTATCCCTTCCTGATCCCGTCTGGCACTATATTTTTCTGTACCGCCCAATGCATTCACAATCACCTGGGCATTTGAGCGAATTCTTTTTTCCACATATTCCAATTGGGTTTGATATGCAAATGGGACATGATGATCGGGACTGTTTTTTTTGATTTCTTCATGAATCAAATCAAACTTATTCAAAACCATTTCCGCAAGTTCTGAATTATTGGAATCCAGTCTCCCCAGTAAATTTTCCAGTTCATCTAAATGACTGCTGATCGTTTGACGATCAAAATCTGACCGTAAATATTTTAATTTGTCTTCCACCATAATTTGGTTTGCTCCAAAATTTCTTCCCCTAATTATATTGCCTTTCCCGGGTTTAAAGGCCAACTTTCCTGTGAAATGTTGTAATCACAGGAAAGTTTTTCAAACGCCTATTATCACAGGAGAAAAGAATTATCCTTTTAGTGCCCCAGCCATTAATCCACGTAAGAAGTATCTTCCAAGGAAGATGTAGATGATCAAAGTCGGTAAAGCTGCCAGGAACGATCCTGCCATTTGCACATTCCAGGCAATGATCTGACTGCCTGCCATGTTGTTCAAGGCAACTGTAACCGGCCAGCTCTGTGGATTCGTGAGAACTACTGCAAACAGGAAGTCATTCCAGGCAGATGTAAATTGCCAAATTATGACCACCACAAATGCAGGGGCCGAAATTGGTAATAATATATGCCAGTAAGAAGTCAATAATCCACAACCGTCAATTCTGGAGGCTTCGATTAGTTCCTTCGGTATTGTGGCATAGTAGTTGCGGAACGTTAATGTTGTGATTGGAATACCATAAATGACATGTGCCAATACCAGACCTGGTAAACCACCATACATATTGATATCCTTCATAAATTCAACCAGGGGTATCAAAATACTTTGGTATGGGATGAACATGCCAAATAATATTAATGGAAAAATGATATTTGCGCCTTTAAAGCGCCATTTTGCAAGCACGTAGCCATTCAAAGAACCCAGAATAGAGGAAATGATGGCTGCAGGGAAGACCATGTTGAGACTGTTCCACATAAAGGGAGCCAATGTCTTGTAAGCTTCAACAAAGTTATCAAAATGTATACCTTTTGGCAGATCCCACATCGTCTTAAGGCTTATTTCATCAAAACCTTTAAACCCGGTGATCAACATTACATACATCGGGAGAAGGTAGAAGAAACTCATCAAGATCAAAGGAATATAGATTAACCATTTGGAGGATCGTTTCTTTATCATAATTCGTCCTCCGTTTTCAAAGTGTAGACCAGGTAAGGAATGATAAGCACCGCCACACTCAGCAAGAGCAAAATACCGATTGCAGCACCTCGTCCAAAGAAGTAACCGTCAAAAGTGGATTGCCACATATAAATCGCTGGCACATCTAATGGCAGTTGTTTTCCAGCCACTGCCAAAATCAAATCGAATACTTTTAACGATATATGTCCAAGAATAATCATTGCGCTTAATGTGATGGGTCGCAATAAAGGAAAAATGATGAGTTTGAATATTTGCCATTCATTCGCACCATCTACCTGCGCCGCTTCACGCAATTGAATGGGAATCGCTCTCAGCCCTCCCAGATATAATGCCATCGTGTAGCCCGACATTTGCCAAATGGCTGGCAGTGCAATAAACGCAATACCCCACTGTGGTGTGGTATACCATTTATTGACTAAAAAATCGAGCCCCATATTTGAAAACAATAAATTTAAACCGCTTAACCGGGAACCCAAAGCCGGGTTCATTAACCATCGCCAAACCACGCCAGTGACGATGAAAGAAATTGCCATAGGAAAAAGATAAACACTTCTGAAAAAGCCTTCACCCTTAATATTTTGGTCCAGTAAAACCGCCAGGCTTAGCCCTATAATCAGACTACCAATAACAAAAATGACAGTAAAGACTAAGGTATTTCGAATATCGATATTAAAACGTGCGTCGGAAAACAGCCCCTTATAATTCTCCAGACCTGCCCAGGTGTAATCCGGTAAGAGTCCTTTCCACTTGCTAAGGGAAACTCTTGCCGTCCATCCTATGAATCCGTAGACAAAAATTGCAATGGCAATGATCGAAGGTGTAACCAATGCTATAGAGAGGACCGTTTCTCGCTTTATTCGCATGATTTTTCCTTAATGATTAAGGTTTGGATGAATTATTTCTATCGAGGAATAATGGTTCATCCAAATTAATCCATTTAGCCCGGGGAGAAATTCTCCCCGGGCTTTTGTATCTATTTTACTCGCAAGGACCTGAAGCAACACAAGCAGCAACAAGCGCTGATTGGAAGTTTGCTACACCAGAATCCAGTAAGAATAAACCTAAAGCTGTATCGATCTCACTCTTCCAGGAGTCATTGGCAACGACACCGTGGGTTAAGGAACCGACCACGATATCCTTCGCCCAGTCAGCCATGGCAGATTGGAGATAGACATCATACAAGGATTTATCACCATCACTGCGGGCAGGGATGGAACCTTTGACGGGGTTGAAAGCATCTTGTCCTTCTTTCGAACCGGCAACGGTTAACCAGGCAATGGCGTTATCACGATTAGGTGCACCAGTGGGTAATACAAAGCTGTCGGAAAGGAATTGGAAAGTTCCGCCGGATCCGGGGGTTGGAGCCCAACCAAATTCGACCATCGGTTCTTTGCCCAGTTCTTTGAAGAAACCTTCTGCCCAGTCGCCCATTACATTGAAGGCAGCGTCGCCGTCCACAACCAATTGAGAGGCATCCTGCCAGCTTAATGAAGCAGAATCACTGTTGG